>JBEBDJ010000048.1:0-45546 GCA_041157045.1 Pseudomonadota bacterium | reverse complement strand
CACCAGGGCCAGCCAGTCGCTACGTTGGCCGCTGCTCAGCGCGGCCTCCCACACCGGCAACAGCCATTGGCGGGCCTGTGCCCGGTCACCGTCCAGGGCCAGCAGGCGCTGCACCGCGGCCGTGGCGACCTCCGGGCTGTGCCGCAGGGCCTCAGGCAGGCGCGACCAGGCGCTGGCCAGGGCCCCAGGGTCGCGCTGGGCCTGCAGCCACTGCAAGGCCAGGCGGCGCAACAGCGACTGGGCGGCCATGGGGCTGAAGGCCCGGTGCTTGGCCAGCAGCTGCGCCGTCTCCAGGGCCTGCCCGGTCTGACCGGCCAGTTGCGCGGCCTTGAGCTGCAGGCGCATGGTGGCGGTGCGGCGCAACACCGCCGGCGCCAATTGCGCCAGCACCGCCAGGCTGGCCGATGCGTCGCGCTGATCCAGCTGCCAGCGCGCCTGGCGCAAATGCAGACCCTCGGTCAGCGAGGCCTGCACATGGCCGCTGGCTTGCGCCGCCGCGCCAAGCGCTTGTTGCCAATGGGACTCGCGCAGGGACGGGTCTTGCAAGGCATGGGCCGCCTCGGCCGAGAGCAGGTGCGCCAAGGCGCGCAAGCTGGGCGCGTGCGGCAGGGGGTGATCGTCGTCCTGCAAGCTGGCCTCGCGCTCCAGGGCTTGCTGGGCGGCCTTGCGGGCCCGCACAAAGCGGCCGGCCTGAAAATCGGCCATGGCCTCAAACAGGGCCGCATGCGCCGCGCGCTCGCGCTGCAACAGGCGCCAGCGGCGCGCCTGGCGCGGCAAGGACAGCAGGGCCACCAGCGCGCGCTGCACCAGCAACAGGCCCAGCACCAGGCCCAGCAAGACCAGCACGGCCAGGTTCAGCGACAGGTCGATGCGGTAGGGGGCCAGGAAAATCGAGACCAGGCCATCGTTGCTGACCAGCATCCAGGCCCCGGCCGACGCCAGTGCAAACAGGCCCACCAGCCAAAGAATGGCGCGCATGCCTTATCTCCCGCCCATCAGGGTCGACAAGGCGTTGAGCGACGCGTCCAGCCGCGGCACCTCGACGCCCTTGACCTGCTGCTGCGCGGCGTCCAGCATCTGCAGCATTTGCTGGGTGCGGCGCGAGGCCGGATCGGCATAACGGCGAACCGCCAGCGCCGCGCTGGCCATGTCGCCGCGCGCGGGGTCGAACTGGCGCGAGAGCAGGCCCAAACGGGCGTTCAGCAGCTTGAGCTTGATGTTCTCGCGCACAAAAAACGATTGTTCCGGCGAGAGCAGCATGGCCTCGGGGTTGTCGATGCGGCTCACGCGCACCAGCGACTGCAGCTGCTCGCCCAGCTGGCGCAAGGTGAGCAGCCAGACCGGGGCGGGCGCGGCCGGTGCACTGGCGGCCGGATTGGGCTTGGCCGGGGCCTCGGGGCTGCGCACCGGGGCCTGGTTGGCCAAGGGCAGGCTGTCGACCGAGGCCACCGCCTCGTCCACACGGATCAGCAGGGCTGGCAGGTCCAGGCTTTGCAGGCTGCGCAGGCGCTCCAGGTCTTTTTCAAGGGCGCGCTGCAGCGGGGCCAGGCGCGGCTGAGCGGCGCGCTGCACGCGCTGCAGCGCGGTGCGCAGGGCGGCCAACAGGGGCTCCTGGCTGCCCGTCAGCTGGGCCTGCTGCTGGGCCATGCGCAAGGCCGCGTCGATGTCGACCAGCAGGTTGTCGTCGCGTGAGCGCGAGAGGCTCTGGATCAGTTCTTCGAGTTGGGCCCTCTGAAGCGCGACCTCGCCAATGCGGCCCTCGAGCAGGCTCAGGCGTGCGGCATTGTCCTTGACCGTGTCTTGTGCCTGACGGGCCCAGGCCTTGGCCTCGAGGGCCTGCTGGCCGCTGTCGGCGCTCTGGCGTGCCAGCTGCTCCTGCATGCGGCCAATCCGCTGCCACAGGCTGACACTGGCCAGCAAGGCCAGCACGGCCACGCTGGCAACCACGATCAGGGCCCAGGGCCGGGACGGCTTGGGGGCAGCAGTGGGGGCCGGGTTGGCGGGAGCGATCGGGTCGGTCATGCAAGCAATTTTAACGATTGGGCCTGGGCCTGCAGCGTGGCGGGCACCTCGTGCACGCGGGGCCAGCCCAGGGCGCGCAGGCGCTGGGCAATGCGGGGATGGGTGGCCAGGGCCAGCGAGCGGCCCAGGTCCAGTCCGGGCCATGCGGCATGCAGGTGGCGGGCGGCCTCGGAGCTGCTGAACAACCAGGCGTCGCCGGCGGCCAGGGCCGCCTCGGCCAGCGCGCGGGCCGCTTCGTCCAGAGGGGCCGGGCCGCGTTGGTAAACCGCCATCTGCCACAGCGGCAAGCCTGCGGCCAGCACCTGTTCGGCCAGCCAGTCGCGGCCGGCCAGCTGGCCGCGCTCATCGGTGCCGCGCACAATCAGCACCCCCTGCCCTGCGCGCGCGCTGGCGACGGTGGCAACCTGTTGCCACAAGGCTTCGGAGTCCCACTGCGGGCTGTCGGGGGCGGGTTGGTCGATGCGGGCTTCGGGCCAGCCTGCGGCGCGCAAGGCGGCGCTGGTGCCGGGCCCGGTGCCCCAGGCCCGCAAACCGGCCTGGGCCAGGGCTGCCGCATGAAAGGGAAAGTGGCGCACCGCGTTGGCGCTCACGAACATCAGGGCCTGCAGGGCCTCGCCTTCTGCGCAGGCCTGCCACTGCTGGCGCGCGGGGGCCAGGTCGGGCAGGGGCGAAATGGCCAACAAGGGCAGGGCGTCTGCCACCACCCCTTCGGCGCGCAAGCCCTGCACCCAGGCCATGGCCTCGTCCTGGGGCCGGGTCACGATCACCCGCCGGGCCTGTGCCATGGTGCGAACCGCTTCAGCGCGCGCCCTGCGCCTGCAGCTCGGCGGCCACCGCCAGGCCCAGTGCGCGGGCTTGCGCCAGGTCTTGCACCGGGGCCTGGGCCTCGGCGCGCAGCAAGCGGCCTGGCTGGGTGGGGTCGCCCCAGGCGGCGCGCAGGTGCAGCAGGTCGCCCGCCAGCACCGCATGCGCGGCCAGCGGCATGGAGCAGCTGCCCCCCATGGCGCGGCTGACCGCGCGCTCGGCCTCGACGCAGCGCCAGCTGGCATCGTGGGCCAGGTGGGCCAGCAGGTCGCGCACATCGGCGCGGTCCTCTCGGATCTCGATGCCCAAGGCGCCCTGACCAGCGGCCGGCAGCATTTGGGTGGTGTCAAAAATATGGCGGATGCGCGCTTGCAAGCCCAGGCGCTTCAAGCCGGCCGCGGCCAGCACAATGCCCGCGTACTGGCCCTCGTCAAGCTTGCGCAGGCGGGTGTCCAGGTTGCCGCGCAGCGGCTCGATGCGCAGGTCTGGCCGCAAGGCCTGCAGCAGCACCGTGCGGCGCAGGCTGGAGGTGCCCACCACCGCGCCTGGCGGCAGGTCTTCAAGGCGCGCATATTGCGACGAGACCCAGGCGTCGCGCGGGTCCTCGCGCTCCATGACACAGGCCAGCTCAAAGCCGGGCGGCATGTCCATGGGCACGTCCTTGAGCGAGTGCACCGCCAGATCGGCGTGACCTGCCTCAAGGGCCACCTCAAGTTCCTTGACGAACAAGCCCTTGCCGCCCACCTTGCTCAGGCTGCGGTCCAGGATCTGGTCGCCCTGGGTGGTCATGCCCAACAAGCGCACCTCGCGACCGCGCGCGCGCAGCAGGGCTTGCACATGCTCGGCCTGCCAAAGGGCCAGGCGGCTTTCACGGGTGGCAATGACCAGCGCGGTCGACATGGGGGAAGAGGACGTATCGGTCACAGGCAGGGGGTCCTTGTGCAGATTGAAACCGGTTGGAAACCGCTTGCCAGCCCCATGGGGTCAGAAAGCTGTCACTTGGATGCTAGCATGAGCGCTCTGCGCCCCACTGACGCGTGGCGCAGCCGCTTGCCCCTCCCCTGCCCTACCCGCGCCTGCCATGAAGAACGCCCCCGCCGCCAAGCCATCCCGCAAAGACACCGAACGACCGCTGGTCGAGGACATTCGCCTGCTGGGGCGCATTCTGGGGGATGTGATCCGTGCGCAAGAGGGCGCCGAAGCCTACGAGCTGGTCGAGCAGATCCGCAAGCTCTCGGTGGCCTTCCGGCGCGATGCCGACCAAGAGGCCGACCGCCAGCTCAAGAAGCTGCTCAAGGGCCTGAGCGGGGCGCAGGCCACCAGCGTGATCCGCGCCTTCACCTATTTCAGCCACCTGGCCAATATCGCCGAAGATCGCCACCACATCCGCCGCCGCGAGGTGCACGAGCGCGCGGGCGATGCGCAAGAGGGCAGCCTGGAGGTGGCCTTGCAACGCCTGCGCTGGGCGGGCCTGACGCCCAGCGACATAGCCGCCTCTCTGGCCCAGGCGCACCTGTCGCCGGTGCTGACGGCGCACCCGACCGAGGTGCAGCGCCAGAGCATTCTGGACGCCGAGCGCGAGATCGCGCAACTGCTGGCCGAGCGCGAGGACATCGCGCTGCGCGCGCAATTGGTGAATGTGCGCCGTGACGCGCTCACGCCGCGCATGCTGGCGGCCAACGAGCAGCAGATCCGCGCCCGCGTGACCCAGCTGTGGCAGACCCGGCTGCTGCGCTTTACCAAGCTGACGGTGGCCGACGAAATCGAGAACGCCCTCAACTACTACGAGGCCACGTTTTTGCGCGAGATCCCGCGCCTGTACGCCGACATCGAGCAGGCGCTGGACGGCCAGCCGGTGGCCAGCTTTTTGCGCATGGGCCAGTGGATTGGCGGCGACCGCGACGGCAACCCCAATGTCAACGCGCAAACCCTGCGCCTGGCGCTGCGCCGGCAAAGCGAGGTGGCGCTGCGCCATGTGCTGACCGAGCTGCATCACCTGGGCCGCGAGCTGTCGCTGTCGGCCATGCTGGTGGGTGTGACGCCGCAGATGCAGGCGCTGGCCGAGCGTTCGCCCGACACCAACGAGCACCGCCTGGACGAGCCCTACCGGCGAGCGCTGACCGGCATGTACGCCCGCCTGGCCGCCACCCTGCGCGAGTTGTGCGGCGGTGAGGCCGCGCGCCATGCGGTGGCGCCGCAAAACCCCTACGCCAGCGCGCAAGACCTGTTGGCCGATCTGCGGGTGATCGAGCATTCGCTGCAGACCCACCATGCGCAGGCGCTGGTGGACCAGCGCCTGAAGGCCCTGGTTCGCACCGTCGAGGTGTTTGGCTTTCACCTGGCCACGGTGGACATGCGGCAAAGCTCGGACCAGCACGAGGCGGTGGTGGCCGAGCTGCTGGCGCAGGCGCGCATCGAGGCGGATTATTCGGCCCTGTCCGAGGAGGCGCGGGTGGCCTGCCTGATGCGCGTGCTGCAGGATGTGCGGCCGCTGCGCGTGCCAGGGCTGGCCTACAGCGCACTGGCGCAAAGCGAGCTGGCCATTTACGAGACCGCGCGCGAGCTGCGCGCGCGCTACGGCGCCGACGCGATCCGGCACGACATCATCAGCCACACCGAAAGCGTGAGCGATCTGCTCGAGACCCTGGTGCTGCACAAGGAAACGGGCTTGCTGCGCGGCGCACTGGGCGGCGACGCGCGGGCCGATCTGATCGTGGTGCCGCTGTTTGAAACCATCGAGGACCTGCGCCAGGCGCCGGGCATCATGCAGGCCTTTTACGAGCTGCCGGGCCTGGCCCAGCTGCGCCAGGCCTCGGGGGGCGAGCAGGACATCATGCTCGGCTACAGCGACAGCAACAAAGACGGCGGCATCTTCACCAGCAACTGGGAGCTCTACCGCGCCGAGATCGCGTTGGTGGCGCTGTTTGACCGCCTGCATGCGAGCCACGGCATTCGCCTGCGCCTCTTTCATGGCCGCGGCGGCACCGTGGGCCGCGGCGGCGGCCCGAGCTACCAGGCCATCCTGGCCCAGCCGCCCGGCACGGTGCGCGGGCAGATCCGCCTGACCGAGCAAGGCGAGGTGATCGGCTCCAAATACGCCAACCCCGACATTGGCCGGCGCAACCTGGAGACCCTGGTCGCGGCCACGCTGGAGGCCACGCTGCTGCAGCCCACCAAGGCCGCCACCCGCGCCTTCCACCAGGCGGCCAGCGAACTCTCGCAAGCGAGCATGGCGGCCTACCGCGCGCTGGTCTACGAGACGCCGGGCTTTACCGAATTCTTCTTCGAGGCCACCCCCATCAAGGAGCTGGCGGCGCTGAACATCGGCTCACGCCCGGCCTCGCGCAAGGCGCTGCAGCGCATCGAGGACTTGCGCGCCATCCCCTGGAGCTTCAGCTGGGGCCAAAGCCGCCTGACGCTGCCGGGCTGGTACGGCTTTGGCTCGGCGGTCGAGGGCTTTTTGCAGGCCAAGGGTTCGGCTGGGCGCAAGACGCAGCTGGCACTGCTGCAGCGCATGCACCGCCAGTGGCCTTTTTTCAGGACCCTGCTGTCGAACCTGGACATGGTGCTGGCCAAGAGCGACCTGACCCTGGCCACGCGCTATGCCGAGCTGGTGAGCGACGCACGCCTGCGCAAGCGCATCTTCGGCTGCATCGAGCAGGAGTGGCACCGCACGGTGGACGCGCTGGCGCAGATCACGGGCGAGAAGACCCGGCTGCAGGGCAACCCGGCGCTGGCGCGCTCGATCCGCCACCGCTTCCCCTACATCGATCCGTTGCACCATCTGCAGGTCGAGCTGATTCGCCGCCACCGCGAGGGCAAGAGCGACGAGCGCGCCCAGCGCGGCATCCACATCAGCATCAACGGCATCGCCGCTGCGCTGCGCAACACCGGCTAAGCGTCAGGCCGCCGCCTGCGCGCGCCAGTCGCGCAGCCACTGCAGGCCGCGCTGCGTGCCGCCCGGGCTGGGATCGGCCGGGTTGTATTCGCAGCCCACCCAGCCGCTCCAGGCCTGGGGGCCTTGCGAGAGGCGGTCAATCAGCGCAAACAGATGCGGCCAGTTCAGCTCGCCGGTGCCCGGCTCGTGGCGCGCGGGCACCTCGGCAATTTGCAGATGGCCCACCTGCCCGCTGGGCAGCCAGGTCTGCAGCTTGTGGCTCAGGTCGCCCTCGACGATCTGGCAATGGAACAGGTCCATTTGCACCTTCAGGCGCTGCAGACCCGTTTGCTCGCGCACCCGCTGCACCACGGCGTGCGCATGGTCCTGGCGGTTGAGGAAAAAGCCCGGCACGCTGCGCGGGTTGATGGGCTCGATCAGGATGTCGCGTCCGGCCGCCTCGGCCTGGGTGCTGGCCCAGACCAGGTTCTGCACCAGGGTCTGCTCGGCCAGGTCGGCTGGCGTGCTGCTGGCGCGCAGGCCCACCATGCAATGCACGCGCGGGCAGTCCAGTACCTCGGCATAGGCCAGGGCCGCCTGCAAACCGGCCCGGAACTCGGCCTCGCGACCGGGCACGCAGGCGGTGCCGCGGTCCCCGGCCGCCCAGGCCTGCTGGCAGGATGCGGCCACCAGCCCCCCGGGGGGCGTGTTGAAGAGCACCTGCTGCAGACCGTTGCCCCGCAGGCGCGCGGCGATCTCGTGCGCCGGGTGCTCGTAGGGGAAGAGGTATTCCACCGCCTCGAACCCGTCGCGCGCGGCGGCCTCAAAGCGTTGCAGAAAGGGCAGCTCGGGGTAGAGCATGCTCAGGTTGGCGGCAAAACGGGGCATGGCGTGGGTCCGGAAAAAAGCGCTTACCAGGAGGCGCCAAAGTGCTGGCGCAATTCGTCGATCTGGGCCTCGCCCAAGGGCTGCACCGGCGCCGTCGGTCGGGGGCCAAACAGGCACCACAGGCGCGCCGTCTCTTCGAGTTCTTCAAGCACCGCCATGGCCTGCGCCAAACTGCTGTGCCAGACATTGGGCCCCAGGCGATCGAGCATGACGGCATGCAGGCGCTGGCCGCGCGCACGCGCCGCCTCGATGCGCTGCCCCACCGCTTCGGCTGCGGCGGGGTCGCCCGGCCGGTGATAGGGCACGCGCGGCACATGGCCGACCTTCATCACAAAATACGGCGTGATGGGCGGCAGCAGGTCGGCCTGGGGGTCGGCCGCGGGCTGCAAGGTCAGGCCCACCAAATGGGTGCTGTGGGTGTGGATCACGGCGCCGGCCTCGGGGTCGGCGGCGTAGATGCGGCGGTGCAGGCGCACCGTCTTGCTGGCGCGGCCCGGGCTCAAGGGCCGGTCGTCGTCGGCCAGCCAGACCGCGTCGTCGGCCTGCAAAAAACCCAGGCAGGCGTCGGTGGGGGTGATGAGCACCCCGCCACCGTGCGCGCGCGGCACGCGCACGCTCAGGTTGCCCGCACTGGCGTGCACATAGCCGCGCTCGAACAGGGATCGGCCCACGCGCACCATCTCCTGGCGCTGCAGGGCGTGCCAGTCGCGGCTGGCCACCGAGAGGCTGCTCATGCGGTCATGGCCAGGGCCTGGCTGAAAAAGTCGGGGCCGCCAAAATTGCCGGACTTGAGCGCCAGCAGCAGCGGGCGCCCTTCGACCTGCGTCCAGGGCACGCCCGGGGCAATCGTGGGGCCGATGCGCAACTGGGTGACGCCCAGCGCCTGCACCACCGCGCCCGAGGTTTCGCCGCCGGCCACCACCAGCCGGCGCACGCCCTCTTGCACCATGCAGCGGGCGATTTGCGCCAGGGCGTCCTCGACGATCTGGCCGGCCTGCAGCACGCCCAGGGCCTGCTGCGCCGCGCGCACCGCGTCGGGCTCGGCGGTGGCGTAGACCAGCAGGGGCGCGTCGGGATGCTGGCGCCAGAGCGCCAGGGCCTGCTCGGCCTGGGGCTCGCCACGCGAGAGCGCCATGGGATCGAGCCGCAAGGCTGGGCGGCCCTGCGCCAGCCAGTGCGCGACCTGGCCGCGCGTGGCCTGCGAGCACGAACCGGCCAGCACCGCCTGCTGCCCGCCCACCGCATCAAGGCTCGAGGCCTGGGCGTCGGGTTGCAGCCAGCCGGCGCGGGCGTACACAGCGGGCAAGCCCAGCGCCACGCCCGAGCCGGCGGTGATCAGGGGCAAGCCCTCGCAGGCCGCGGCCAGGGTGTGCAGATCGGCGTTGTCGATGGCGTCGACCACGACCAGGCGCTGCCCCTGCTCGCGCAGCGCGTGCAAATGGGCTTGCAGGGCCTGCGGTCCCTGGCGCACGGTGCGCATGGCCGCCAGGCCCACGCGCGTGGACACCTGGGCCTGCAGCACCCGCACCAGGTTGGCGTCGGTCATGGGGGTGAGCGGGTGATCGCGCATGCCCGAGTCGCTCAGCAGCCCATCGCCCACAAACAAATGGCCGTTGTAGACCGTGCGGCCGTTTTCTGGAAAGGCCGGGCAGGCGATGGCCACCTCGGCGCCCAGGGCCTGCATCAGGGCCTCGGCCACCGGCCCGATGTTGCCGGCCGGGGTGGAGTCAAAGGTCGAGCAGTACTTGAAGTAGAACTGGCGCGCCCCCGCTTGCTGCAGCCAGCGCAGCGCCGCCAGGCTGTCGGCCACCGCCTCGGCGGCCGGGCAGGTGCGCGACTTGAGCGCCACCACCACCGCGTCGGCCTCGGGGACCGGGCCGGCTGGCACGCCAATGGTCTGCACGGTGCGCATGCCGCTGCGCACCAGCATGCTGGCCACATCGGTCGCGCCAGTGAAATCGTCGGCGATCACGCCCAGAATCATGATGGGTCCTGTCAGTATCGAATCTCGGTGCGCGCCCCTGCGGCCTGCTCAAAGGCCTTCATGATGACGCTGCTGGCCACGGTGGCCACATAGCGGGCACCCCAATCATCATACCTTTGATGGCTGGCAGCGTCCAGCGCCAGCACACCGGCACACTTGCCCGCGCCCACGATGGCGCGCACGGCGCGCTCGATGGCGCGCTGCACCGGGGCGTCCTGGATGCGGTTCTCATGGCCCATGGCATGCGCCAGGTCGTTGGGCCCGATAAAGACCGCGTCGACCCCCTCCACGCTGGCAATCTCGGCCGCGGCGTCGATGGCCTGCGGGGTCTCGAGCATGGGGATGAAGGCCAGGTTCTGGTTGCTGCGATCGGTGTGCCCCGGGCCACCAAACACCCCATAGCCGGCGGCGCGGGTGCTGAAGGCGCTGCCGCGCTGGCCGGCCAGGCCGCTCTGGCCCGGCGGGCGCGGATAGCGCATGCGCTGGGCGATGCGCTCGGCCTGCTCGGGGCTTTGCACCATGGGCACCTTGATGCCGCTGGCGCCCGCGTCCAAGACGCGCGCAATATCGGCCTCGAAGCAGCGCACGATGGGCATGATGCCGCTGGCGCGGGCGGCGCGCAGCAGGTGCTCGGTGGTCTCGAAGCTGGCCATGCCGTGCTCGTTGTCGATCACCACAAAATCAAAGCCGGCAAACGCGGCCATCTCGACCAGGGCGGGCAGCGGCAGGCCGCAGAACATGCCGTGCAGGGGCACGCCCGCCTGCAGCGCGGGGCGCAGGCGGGTGTCCAGCGGCATGCCCGGTGCGGGCGGCGGGGGCAAGGTCGGGCGGGTGCTCATGCGGGGTTCCTCAGCGCTGGGCGCGGTCAACAAAGTATTTCGGGGCGGTGCAGCCGTTGGCATCCATGGCCCAACCGGCGGCGGCGGCCTGCGCCAGCACATCGGGCGACCATTCGATGGTTTTCTTCTCATCGCCCGAGGTCAGCACCAGCATCAGCGCGTCCTCGGTGCCCACATTGTGCAGGCTGCGCCAGTGATCGGCGGGCAAGGCAAAGCTGTCCCAGGCGGTGGCGGTGCCGCTCATGGTCTGCTGGTACAGGCCATCGTCGGCCTCGATGTCCAGGCGCAGCTGGCCTTTCTTGAGCACCAGCACCTGCTTGCGCGTGAGGCGGTGCCGCCCCACCTGGCCGCCAGGCGGCACACGCAGCCATTCGATCGACATGCCGTGGGCGTTGGCCACCGGCGGGATGACGGCGCGGCCCTGGTGCATGCCCAGGCCCACCACCGGCGCCATCTGCGCGCCATGCCCAGGCAGCACGCTGTCGAGCAGGGCTTCGGGTGTCCAGCGCAGGTCGGCATGGCGCACCACGCGGCCGAGCATGCGCTCGGGGGTCCAGTCCTCCAGCGCGGCGATCTGCTCGGGCGTCATCGGATCGAGCAGTCGCGTGCCCTCGGGCAGCACCTCGCCGCGCCGGGTGTCGATCATGCGGTAGTCCTCGGTCAGGTAGACGCCCGCTTCGCGCGCCTTCTGCACCGTCCAGGGCCCCCACAAAATGCCGCCGGTGTCGTCGCGGCCCAGGCCCGAGAACAGAAATCCATCGTCCACCCCGACGTTGCGGAAGGCGCGGTAGATCCAGGTGGGCACCGACACCACATCGCCCTCCGAGAGGATGGTGTGCTTCTCGTCGGGATTGAAGCCCCACATCAGGCGCCAATCGCCGCGATAGCACATGAACACCTCGCAGGTGAAGTGCATGTGCGAGGGGTTGGTCTTGCCGTGCGGCATCGAGACGCCGCCCAGCTGAAAACCGTGCGGCTCGCGCAGGCTCACCGGCTGGTTGGGGTTTTGCGAAACTCCGGGCCCGATCAGCGCGTAGTTGTACTTGGGCGAGCACTCGTCGATGGCGTAATCGATGAAGGCCTCGGTGGTGTAGCGCAGGCTCGAGAAGGGAATGAAGCGCTGTTGCAGTTCCTGCTGGTTCATGGGCGTGCCTTGGGAAGAGAGTTCATGAAAGATCGGAGGACCGGAAGAATTCGGCGCTGACCTGGGCCAGGGCTTGCGCTCGCTCAAGCGGGAGGTAGTGTCCCGCATCGGGCAAGGCGTGCCAAAGGGCATCGGGGCGGGCCTGGCGCAGCAGGGCCTGCTTGTCGTCGCCACACCAGGGGTCACGCTGGCCGCTCACCAGCAGCAGCGGACCGCGCCAGCGCGCCAGGACCGGGGCCCCGTCGGGGCGGGTGGCGTTGAGCTCACCTTGCGCATCAAAAGCTGCCACCGGGGTGTCGGCGGCCATGGCGCGCACCAGGGCGCGCACCTCGGGCGTGGCCCCTGGGCTGGCCTGATCGAGCATGGCGTCGGCCACCGCCTGTGGGCCTTGGGCATGCCATTGGGCCTGCTGGGCCTGCACCCGCTCGCGGTGCATGGGGGTGCCGGGCATGGGGTTGCTGGCCACCAGCACCAGGCGGCGCACCCGCTGCGGCGCGCGCGCCAGCAGTTGCAGCGCCAACACCCCGCCCAAGGAAAACCCCAGCACATCCACCGGCGCCGTCAGGCCCGAGAGCTGCGCGTCCCACCAGGCCTCCAGGCCCATGGGCAGTTGGTGCAGATCGGCCACGCGCAGCGCCGGGGCATGGCCCAAGGCGGCCCAGGCCGCCTGCAGGGGGGCAAACAGGCGCGCGTCGCACAAGGTGCCCGGCAGCAGCAGGCAGACCGGGGTGTCAGCCACGCAGCCGCTCCCCGCTGTCGGCGTCAAACCAGTACAGGCGCTCTTGCGGCAAGCGCACATGCACCGTCTCGCCACGCGAGAGACGCAGGTCCTTGGGTGCCTTGATCGAGAACACCCGATCGGCCAGCTTCAGGTTGACCATGGTGCTGTCGCCCAGCAACTCAAAGGTGTAGACCTCGGCGCTCAGGTGGCCGTCGCCGGCCGCGGTCAGCTGCATGTCCTCGGCGCGCACGCCCAGGGTCAGACGGCCGCTGCGCGGGGCGCGCAAGCGCATGTCGGGGCCCTGCTCGCAACGCAAACCTGCGCCATCGGCCACCACCGGCAGCAGGTTCATGGCGGGCGAGCCGATAAAGCCGGCCACGAAGGCATTGGCCGGGTCGTTGTAAATGTCCTCGGGGCGCCCCAATTGCTGGATCACGCCATCGTTCATGACCGCCACCCGGTGCGCCAGCGTCATGGCCTCGATCTGGTCGTGCGTCACGTAAATGGTGGTCACGCCCAGCTCTTCCGACAGGTTCTTGATTTCGGCGCGCGCGGTCACCCGCAGCTTGGCGTCCAGGTTGGACAGGGGCTCGTCCATCAGAAAGACCTGCGGGTTGCGCACGATGGCGCGCGCCAGGGCCACACGCTGGCGCTGGCCGCCCGAGAGCTCGCGCGGCATGCGTGCCAGAAAGGGCTGCAGGCCCACGCGGGCGGCCGCGCGGTCGACCAGCACCTGGCGCTCGCTCAGGGGGAGCTTTTGCAGCTTGAGCGGGTAGGCGATGTTGTCGAACACGTTCATGTGCGGGTACAGACCGTAGTTCTGGAACACCATCGCCACGTCGCGCATTTGCGTGGGCACGTCGTTGACGCGCACGCCGTCAAACAGGATGTCGCCGCCACTGGGCTCTTCGAGCCCGGCGATCATGCGCATGGTGGTGGTCTTGCCGCAGCCCGAGGGGCCCAGCAAGACCAGGAATTCGCGGTCGGCAATGTCCAGGTTCAGCGACTTGACCACATGCGTGGTGCCAAAGCGTTTGTCCAGGTTGCGCAGCTCGATGAGGGCCATGGGTCTTCAGATCAAAAAAGGGGTTGAAATCAGCGGACCGAGCCCGCTGTCAGGCTGCCGACGAAGTGCTTTTGCACCATCAGGGACAGCAAAAACATTGGCAAGGTGATGAGCAGGCCGCCAGCGGCCATCAGCTCCCACAGGTCGCCCCGTTCGGTCCTGAAGCCAATCAGGCCAATCGGCAAGGTCAGGGCATGCTGCTTGCCCAGGATCAGGGCGAACAGGAACTCGTTCCAGGTCAGGGTGAAGCTGAACACCGCCGCGGTGATGATGCCGGGCCAGGCGGCCGGCACCACGATTTCCCAGATCACGCGCGAACGGGACGCGCCGTCAACCATGGCCGACTCCTCGATCTCCAGGGGCACCGCATCCAGAAAACCCTTGATCATCCAGACCGCATAGGGCAGCACGATCGAGAGGTTGACCAGCACCAGCGCAAAGCGCGTGTCCAGCAGGCCCCAGGCCTTGAACATCAGGAAAAAGGGCAGGACCACCACCGCGGCCGGGATGAACTGCGAAGCGATCACCAGCAAAAACAGGGTGCGCTTGAACGGAAACGCAAAGCGCGAGAAGGCATAGGCGGCCATGGTGGCCATGGGCACCGCCACGATCACGGTGCCGGTGGCCACGATCAGGCTGTTCATGATCTTGTTGCCCAGGTTCCAGGGGTGGGCAAAGACCGTTGCCAGGTTTTCCAGGGTGGGCGTGAACGAGATCGCCGAGGCCAGCGAATAGACGTCGCGCGGCATTTTGAAGGCCGTCAGCAAGATCCAGATGATGGGCAACACGATGGTGCCGGCGATCAGCAACACGCCAGCGCCATGAAAGATCTCGAAACTCCAGCGGCGCGCGAGCACCGTGCCCGGCGAGGGCATGCGCATGGGGGGGCGGTTCATTTGCGGATGACCAATCGGAGGTAGAACATGGCGATGGTCAGCAGCATCGCCGTGAGGATGTAGGCCGCTGCGGCGGCGTAGCCCATGTCGTAATAACCAAACGCGGTGTTGTAGACGTAATAGGCCAGGGTCTGCGTGGAGGTGCCAGGTCCACCGTTGCTCAGGGTGAAGATGGTGTCAAAGGCCTTGAGGGCGAACACCGACTTGAGGATGGCGACCACCCCCAGCACCGGCCAGATCTGTGGCAGCGTCACGTCCAGAAAGACCCGGATGGGGCCCGCGCCGTCCACGCGCGCAGCCTCTTCGGTTTCCTTGGGCACCGAAGCGAGGCCGCCCAGGATCATGAGCGTCATGTAGGGCGCCCAGTGCCAGACGTCCGAGGCCACCACGGCGGCCATGGCCAGCTTGGCGTCCGAGAGCCAGACCTTGCCGTGCAGGCTGGGCACGATCAGGCCGATCAGGTATTGGGCAATGCCGTACTCGGCATTGAGGAAAAACCGAAACGAGATGCCGATCACCGCCGGGCTCATCACAAAGGGCAGGATCAGCAGCACACGGGTGAGCGAATAGACGCGGCCCTGGCGCTTGAGCAGCAAGGCGGCGCCCAGCGCCAGCAGCAGCGTGACCAGCACATCCCAGCCCAGAAAAATGGCCGTGACCTTGAGCGAGTCCATGAACTCCGGGTCGTCGGTGAGCAGCAGCACATAGTTCTGCAGACCCACCCACGCCCCGGGTTCGTCCATGCGCGCGAGCTTCCACTCGCGCAGACTCAGGACAAAGGAGTAGCCCAGGGGGAACACCGCCATGGCCAGCACGAACAGCAGTGCGGGCGTGAGCAGCCAAACCCAGGCTGGAATGCGCTTGATCATCGTCCGCCCTCTCAGCTGCGCATGATGCGACGGGCACGACCCGCCGCGTTGTCCAGCGCCGACTTCACATCGCCCTGGCCGCTGGCCAGTTCGTTGATGGTCGCCTCCAGCAGGTCCGAGAACTGCGGCCACTGCGGGAACAGCGGCACCCCACGGGCACCCTTGAGGGCTTGCGCGCCTGCGCGGTGCATGCCTTCAAAGCGCTGGTTGACGGCGGCGTCCAGCAGGTTGCCGTTTTGCACCGCCACCACCTCGTTCTTGGTCTTGTCCAGCAGCAGATCGCGCTCGATCGCGGGCTGGGTCAGCCAGGTGAGGAACTCCATGGCGGCGTCCTTGCGCTTGCTGTTGCGGTTGATGCCGTAGAACCAGGTGTTGGTGTAGGTCGTGTTGTCCTTGCCCGGCATGGACGGCAGCGGCACAAAACCCACTTGCTCGGGCTTGAGCGTGGAGGTCTTGGGATCGGTCAGGCCGGCATAGCGCCACCACCACACCGGCACCATGGCGCTCTTGCCCTGGGCCACCGAGTTGACGGCGTCGGTCTCGTTGAACGAAGCGCTGGCCGCGGGCGCGACCTTGTGCTTGAGCAGCACGTCCATGTAGGCCTGGGTGGCGGCCACGCCCTGGGGCGAGTTGAAGGCCGGGTTGCCTTGCGCGTCGACCAGGTCGCCGCCCATGCCCCAGAGGTAGTTCATCCAGATCATCAGGTTCTGGCCGCCGGTCTTGCCGTAATACATGGCCACGCCCGACAGATCGGTCTTGGACTGGATGGTCTTGCCCGCCTCGACCATCTGGTCCCAGGTCTCTGGCGGCTTGATGCCCAGCTTGGCAAACACATCCTTGCGGTAGAACAGCAGCTGCACGTGGCCGCGGATGGGGAAGCCCAGGTAGTTGGGGCCATTGCCCAGACCGTCGCGGGCTGCGCGCAGGTGGGCGTTGGGGTAACGCGCCACCATGTCGATTTTCTTCTCGGCCAGGCGGGCGTTGAGCGGCTCAAACAGGTTGTAGAGACTCGGCCCCCAGATGTCCATCGCGCTCAGCACGTCGTACTGATCGGTCTTGGCCACCAGCTCGGCGGTGAGTTTTTCGCGCGTGTTGCCAAAGGGCACGTACTGGTATTTGACGATGATGCCCGTCTGTGCCTCGAACTCGGCCAGGCGCGCTTCGTGGGCCGAAAACTGCGGCGCCACCACACTCAGCACATTGACTGTTTGTCCGGCATAGGGCTTGCCGGGCTTGAGCGCCGCGCTTTGCGCATGCGCGCCCATGGCCGGCAGGCCCATCGCGGCGGCGGCAGCGGACCACTGCATCCATTCTCGTCTGTTCATCATGGTTGTCTCCTGTTGAGTCAAAGGTTGGCTTGCGGACAAGCGGCGGGTCAATGCACCCGAAGGTGCGAGAGGGAACACGGGTCAAGACGGTGCGGCGCGCACCGAGCCACGCAGGCGCAGCTCACCACGCAGCACCAGCGCCTGGCCTTGCGGCGGGTCGGCGTCGTGCTGGTCGCGCGCATGCAGCTGCACGCTCAGCAGTTGCAGCACCGCCTCGATCATCTCGGGCAGGGGCTGGGCGTAGGTGGTCAGGTCGTAGGACGGCCAGGCGGCTTGCGGCACATCGTCAAAGCCCACCACCGAGACCTGCGCGGGCACGGCCAGGCCCAGTTCGTGGCGCAGGGTATCGATGACGGCCATGGCCATGCGGTCGTCGGCGGCCACGATCGCGTCGGGGCACTCGGCCAGCGGGCGCAAGCGGCGGCCCCGGGTGAACCATTGGCGCACCTGCTCGGCGGCACGCGCCTCGTCGTAGTCGCCCACCCCGTAGGCAAAGAGGGTTTGGCCAGCTGCGGCCAGCGCGCTGCGGCAGCCGCGCTCACGCGCCTGGTTGGTCGAGGACTCAAGGTTGCCGGCCAGGTAGGCAATGCGCTGGTGCCCACGCGTGATCAGCAGATCGGTCAGCTCGGTCACACCGGCCTCCTGATCGGTCTGCACCGAATGGAAGGCCCGGTCGCGGTCGTGCGCGGCCACGCGGTTGAACAGCACCACCGGAATGCCGGCGGCGGTGCAAGCCCGCGCCAGCTCGGCGTTGAGCGTGGTCGCGGCCAGCACGATGCCGTCGACGCGGTAGTTGAGCAACTGCTCCATCAGCTCGGCCTGGTGGCGGCCATCGGCCACAAACAGCAGCACCTGCATGCCCTGGGCCTGCAGGCCTTCGGTGAGGCCCTGCAAGAAGCGCGGATAGAACAGGTTGTCCAGATGGGCCAGCACCACGCCCACGATGCGGGTGCGCCCGGTGATCAGGTTGCGCGCATGCACATTGGGGCGGTAGCCCAGCTCGGCGGCGGCCTTGAGCACCCGATCGCGGGTTTCCTTGGCAATGCTGGCGCCGGGGGTAAAGCAGCGCGAGACCGCCGACTGCGAGACGCCCGCATGCGCCGCCACATCCCGCGAGGTGATGTGCTTGACGAGCTGGCGCTCGCTGGGGGCATGGGCTTGGGTCGGACTCATGGGCGCTGGTGAGAACTGGATCTTTGCATCAATGTTGCATACGTATGCAATGATCTTAAGCAAAAACAACCTGGCAGCGTTTGAGGACTTTCCCTAGGGGGGTATCGTGGCGATTCGCCTAGGGTTTTCGTGTATTCGCGCGGCGCGCACGAGGCACGAGGTCTTTGATAATATGATTACACCTTAAAGCAAGAGGAGCTGTGATGTCTGAAGGATCTCGGCGCAAGCTGCGCAGTCAGGAATGGTTTGGCCGGCAGGACCGCGATGGCTTTGCCTATCGCAGCTGGGTCAAGGGAAAAGGCGTGCCGCACGATCAGTTTGACGGTCGGCCGGTGATTGGCATCTGCAACACCTTCAGCGAGCTCACGCCCTGCAACTCGCACTTCCGCACCCTGGCCGAGCAGGTCAAGATCGGCATCTACGAGGCGGGGGGCTTTCCGCTGGAGTTTCCGGTGATGTCGCTGGGCGAGACATTGCTGCGCCCCACGGCCATGCTCTACCGCAACCTCGCCAGCATGGACGTCGAGGAAAGCATGCGCGGCAACCCGATCGACGGGGTGGTGCTGCTGATGGGCTGCGACAAAACCACGCCCTCGCTGCTGATGGGCGCCTCCAGCGTGAACCTGCCCGCCATTGGCGTGAGCGGCGGCCCCATGCTCAACGGCAAATGGCGCGGCCAGGAACTGGGCTCGGGCACCGGCGTGTGGAGCATGAGCGAGCAGGTGCGCGCTGGCACCCTCAAGCTGCAGGACTTCTTCGAGGCCGAAAGCAGCATGCACCGCAGCCACGGGCACTGCATGACCATGGGCACCGCCTCCACCATGGCCAGCATGGTCGAGGCCCTGGGCATCGGCCTGCCCGGCAACGCGGCCTATCCGGCGGTGGACGGCCGGCGCAATGTGCTGGCGCGCGAGGCCGGTCGGCGCATTGTGCAGATGGTGCGCGACGACATCACCATCTCGCAAATCCTGACGCGTCAGGCCTTCGAAAACGCCATCCGCACCCTGGCCGCAATTGGCGGATCGACCAATGCGGTGATTCACCTGATCGCCATCGCCGGTCGCCTGGGCGTGCCGCTCACGCTCGATGACTTCGAGCGCCTGGGCTCCGAGATGCCCTGCCTGGTGAACATGCAGCCCTCGGGCCAGTACCTGATGGAGGACTTCTGCTACGCCGGCGGCCTGCCCGTGGTCATGAAGGAGATCGCGCCCTTGCTGCACACCGATGCCCTCACGGTGAGCGGCAAGACGGTGGGCGAGAACATTGCCGACGCGCAAAACTTCAACCCCAAGGTCATCATGAGCGTGGCCGAGCCCTTCAAGGACAAGGCCGGCATTGCGATCCTGCGCGGCAACCTGGCCCCGCGCGGCGCGGTCATCAAGCCCAGCGCCGCCACGCCCGCGCTGATGCAACACACCGGACGCGCGGTGGTCTTTGAAGACAGCGACGACTTTCACCGCCGCATCGACGACGAGTCGCTCGATGTGGACGAGACCTGTGTGCTGGTGCTCAAGAACTGCGGCCCCAAGGGCTATCCGGGCATGGCCGAGGTGGGCAATATGCCGCTGCCGCCCAAGGTGCTGCGCAAGGGCATCACCGACATGGTGCGCATCAGCGACGCGCGCATGAGCGGCACCGCTTACGGCACCGTGGTCCTGCACACCGCCCCCGAGGCAGCCGCAGGCGGACCGCTGGCCCTGGTGCAAAACGGCGATCTGATCACCTTGGACGTGGCCGGCCGACGCCTGCACCTGCATGTCGACGAGGCCGAGCTGGCACGCCGGCACGCCGCCTGGACGCCGCCGGAGCCGGCCATGAAGAGCGGATACTGGAAGCTCTACATCGACCATGTGCTGCAGGCCGACGAGGGCGCCGACCTGGATTTCCTGCGCGGCATGCGGGGCGCTGCGGTGCCCAAAGACAACCACTGATTGGCCCATCCCATGACCCAGATCCTCATCACCGGCGGCGGCGGCTTCATTGGCGCCCGCCTGGCCCGCGCCCTGCTGGCCGACGCGGCCGCGCGCAGCGCCCCCCTGCACCTGACCCTGACCGACCAGTACCCCCTGCCCCCCGACCTGGCCGCCCACCCCCAGGTGCGCGGCGTGATCGGCCCGCTGGCCGATCAAGGCGATCTGTTTGCCAGCGGCTTTGACCAGGTCTACCACCTGGCCTCGGCCGTCTCGGGCGAATGCGAGGCCGACTTCGAGTTGGGCCTGCGCTCGAACCTGGACGGCACGCGCCTGCTGCTCGAAGGCCTGCGCCGGGCCGGCAACGGGCCACGCCTGGTGTTCTCCAGCTCGATCGCGGTCTATGGCCCCGACCCGGGCCTGGCCATGCCCGATCCGGTGGGCGACAACAGCCTGCCCGCGCCGCAAACCTCGTATGGCACGCACAAGCTGATGTGCGAATACCTGATCGCCGACTACACCCGCAAAGGCTATCTGGACGGGCGCAGCGCCCGCCTGATGACGGTGGCGGTTCGCCCGGGCAAGCCCAATGGCGCGGCCTCGTCGTTCTTCTCGGGCATCATCCGCGAACCACTGGCCGGCCAAGAGGCCATCCTCCCTGTGGACCTGGACGTGGCGCACCCGGTGGCCTCGCCTGCCTCCACCGTGACCAGCCTGATGGGGCTGATGGCGGCCCCGCGCGAGGCCTTGCCGCGCCGACTGGCCATCAACCTGCCAGCGGTTAACGTGACCGTGCGCCAGATGCTCGATGCGCTCGAGAAGGTGGCCGGGCCCAAGGTGCGCGCGCGGGTGCGCATGCAGCGCGACGAGCGCATCGCCGCCATCGTGGCCAACTGGCCGCGCATGGCCAGCAGCGAGACCGCGCGCCAGGTGCTGGGCTTTGCGGGCGATGCCTCGTTTGAGGCGATCGTGCGCCAGTACATCGACGACATGCGTGCCAGCGGCATGGCCGATACCGCGCTGCGCGGCCTGCAAGACTGAGCACGCAGGGCCCGCACCGGGGCCGGGCCCTCAGGCGGTAGGGGGTGGCGTGTGCCCTCGGCCCTGCTCCCACAGCAGAAACAGGCCACTGGCCACGATCAGCGTGGCGCCCAGCAGCACCGCCGTCCCGGGCACATCGCCAAAGAGCAGCCAGCCCCACACCGCCATGTACAGGAGCTGCTGGTAGCCAAAGGGCGCAAGCACCACAGACGGGGCAAAGTGGTGCGCGCGCGCCCACAGAAAATGCCCCATGCTGCCCGCCAGGCCCGTCAACACAATGGCGGTCCATTGCAGCGCGGTGGCGGGGGTCTGCCACTGCGCCAGGCCCACTGGCGTGAGCACCAGGGCAGCGCCCAGGGCCGAGTAAAACTGCATGGCGGCGGCGTTTTCGGTCCGGGCCATCTTGCGCGTGAGCAGGGTAAAGCCGGCAAACAGCACCGCGTTGAACACCATCAACAAGATGGCCGGATGCACCACCCCAGCGCCGGGCCGCACCACCATGAGCACGCCCACAAAACCGAGCACGATGGCGGCCCACTGCAGGCGGCGCAAGCGCTCGCCCAGCCACAGGTGGCTGATCAAGGCCACGATCAGGGGCGACGAAAACAAAATGGCGGCGGTCTCGGTCAGCTGCAAAAACTGGATGGACCAGAAATTGATCAAGGTCTGCACCGTCAGCAAGGCCGCCCGCGCCACCTGCAGGCGCACGTTGTGAACCGCAAAGAGTTGCCAGCCATAGCGCGGCGTCAGCAGCGCCATGCTGATGAACACATGGCTGACAAAGCGCAGCCACACGACCATGCCCAGCGGCAAGGCCAGCAAGAGCCATTTGACGGTGCTGTCCAGGGCCGAGAACGAGAGCGTGCCCAGCGACAGCAGGGCAATGCCCATCGACCGGTTGCGCGCATTGTCGTCCTGCCAGAGGCTCATGCGCGCTGGCCCGGTCTCAGGCTGCCTTGCGGCGCGTGGGCGGCTTGGCGCTGCCGCGCGCGCCTGCGCCTGATGTGACCGCTGGCTTGGCGGCCGCTTTGACCGCTGGCTTGGCGCCAGGCTTGGCCCCCGCCTTGGCACCAGGCTTGGCCCCCGCCTTGGCCGCCGGCTTGCGCACCCGCTGGGTCGCCACCAGGGCATGGCTCACATCGGCGCGCGAGCTGCCCAGCTGGAACACCGACGCGGCGTGCGCCCGTTCGGCATCGCCGGCACGGATGGCGTCGATGATTTCCCAGTGGTGCGGCAGCGAGCGCTCGATGCCACGATCGGGCGTGCGCGTGGTGATCTTGAAGATGTGCTCGAGCAGGCCTTGCAAGGCCCAGCCCATCTGCAAAAACATCTGGTTGTGGCTGGCGCGCAGCAGGCCAAAGTGGAAGGCGTAGTCGTGCGCGATGTAGACCGTGTCGTCGCCATCGGCCACCGCCTGCGCCATGCCGTGGTAGGCCGCTTCCAAGTCGGCAATTTCCTGCGCCGTGGCGCGGCTGCAGGCCAGGCGCACCGCTTGCGGCTCGATGACCGCGCGCAGTTCTTGCAAATCGTCGAGCAACTGCGCCGGAAAGCCAATGCGCGACTGCCAGTCGACCACGTCACGATCGAACCAGTTCCAGCGCTCGGCCGGCTGGACGATGGTGCCGATCTTGGGACCGGTGCTGATCAGGCCCTTGGCCACCAGCGATTTGACCGCTTCGCGCAAGATGGTGCGCGAGACCCCCAGCATTTCACACAGTTTTTGTTCCGGGGGCAGCTTGCTGCCAGGGGGATAGTCCCCCCGGATCAGCGCCAGCCCCAGGGCATCCAGGGTGCCGCCGTGGATGTTTTTGATGTTCAGGTTCGACATTCAGGAACAGGCGTGGCAAGCGCCTGATGGTTTTCATAACGATGGATATTATCCATCGCCAAATCAACCATGGCCTGACGGGTCGCTTGCGTGGCACTGCCCACATGCGGGGTGAGCATCACCTGGGGCATGGCCAAGAGGTCTGGATGCGGGTGCGGCTCGTTTTCGAACACATCCAGGCCCGCGCCCGCGATCTGTCCTGCTTGCAAGGCCTGCACCAGGGCAGCCTCGTCCACCACCGAGCCGCGCGCCACATTGACCAGAAAGCCGCGCGGGCCCAGCGCTTGCAGCACCTGGGCGTTGATCAGGTGCCGGGTGGCAGCGCCCCCCGGGGTGATCACGCACAGCACATCGCTGGCCGCCGCCAGGGACGTGGCGTCCGGGTGGTAGGTGTAGGGCAGGTGGGGGCGCGGCTGGCGGGCGGTGTAGGCCACCGGCATGCCAAAGGCCAACGCGCGGTGCGCAATCGCCTGCCCGATGCGGCCCATGCCCACCAGGCCCAGGCGCAAGCCGCTCAGCTTGGTCGCCAGGGGCAGCGGGCCCTTGGCCCAGGCGCCGCTGCGCACATGCGCGTCGGCCTGGACCAGGCGGCGTGTCACGCCCAGCATCAGGCCCATGGCCAGGTCGGCCACATCGTCGTTGAGCACGTCTGGGGTGTGCGTGACGACCACGCCTTTGCTGCGCGCATGCGCCACGTCCACGCCGTCGTAACCCACGCCCATGACCGGGATCAGGCGCAGCGCCGGCAGTGCGTCGATCAGGGCCGCGCTCACACGCGACTCGCCGCTGGCCGCCAGGATCTGAATGTGCGGGCGCGCTGGATGGGCGGCCAAGGCCGCCAGGTCCATCGGACCGATCAGGTCGTGGTCCTGTTGCAGGGCTTGCACATACAGGGGATGGAGCGGACTGGCCGCCAGAATCACGGGTTTCATGCCAAGACCTTTGAAAAACCGCTTCAGGCTTCGGGTTGCTGGATCTGCGCAGGCCGCTCGGGCAAGCCGTTCTGGCGGGCCACATGGCCGGCCACCATGGGCACAAAGCGGCCGCCCTCGCCCGCCGCGGCCATGCTGGCATAGGCGGCGCGCACCAGCGACTGGATGGGGGTGACCGCACCCAGGGCATTGGCCATGTTGGAGCAGTAGCGCATGTCCTTGTGCGCGTTGTCGATGGTGAACAGATGCGCCTGTTCGTCGCCCTCCACCGTCCACTTCATGAAGGTGTCGTAGAAGCCGCAGCGCATGCGCCCAGAGCCAATCACCTGGTGGAATTGCGCCACGCTGATGCCCGCCTTGCGCGCCAGCGCCAGGGCCTCGGCATACAGCGCGCCATAACCGAGTGAGAGGAAGTTGTTGAGCAGCTTCATCTTGTGGCCCAGGCCCACCGCGCCCAGGTGGTTGATGGTGGCGGCCCAGCAGGCAATCACCGGCTGCACGCGAGCAAACACCGTGTCGTCGGCGCCCACCATGGCGCTGAGCGTGCCCGCGGCCGCTTCGCGCGGGGTGCCGCCCAAGGGCGCATCGACCAGGTGCAGGCCGGCGCTGCGCAGGCGCGCGTCAATGGCCAGCGTCGAGACCGGGTCGGAGGTGGAGGTGTCGATGACGATGGTGCCCGGCCGCGCATGGGACAGGATGCCGCCCTCGCCCAGCACCACCTGCTCGACCTGCGGGGAGCCGGTCACGCACAGGTGGATGATGTCGCATTGCGCGGCCAACTCGGCCAGGCTGGCGGCCTCGCGCGCGCCCAGCGCGCACAAGCGCTCGATGGGCGCCCGGTTGCGATGCGCCAGCACCACCAGCGGGTAGCCCTTGGCCAGCAGATTGCTCGCCATGCCCTCGCCCATATAGCCCACGCCCACAAATCCGATCACCGGGTTCGCCATGTCGTCTCCTCTTGTGCTCAATGGGGGGCGTCTGTCAGCCCCGGTTCATGCGCCGGTAGGCGCGGATCACCTGGCTGTCGTCGGCTTTGCCGTGGCCCTGCCCGGATGTGGCCAGAAACAGCTGCAAGGCGGCACTGGCCAGGGGCACCCCGCTCTTGAGGCGGCGTGCCTCGTCGGCCACGATGCCCAGGTCCTTGACGAAGATATCGACCGCGCTGGTCACCGGCGGCTCGTCCTGCAGCATGCGCGGGCCGCGGTTGCCCCACATCCAGCTGTTGCCCGCCGAGACGCTCACGATCTGGTGCACCAGCGGCAGCGCCAGGCCCGCGTTTTCGGCCAGCTGCATGGCCTCGGCGGCCACCGCAATGTGCACGCCGCACAGCAGCTGGTTGATCATCTTCATGGTCGAGCCCGCACCCGCCTGCTCGCCCATGTGAAAGAGGTTCTGGCCGCAAATTTGCAGCACCGGCCGCACCGCCTCAAACAGCGGGGTGGGCGCGCCCACCATGATGGCCAGGGTGCCGGCCTCGGCCCCCACCACCCCGCCCGACACCGGGGCGTCAACCATGCACAGGCCACGCGCCTGCAAGGCCGCGTCCAGGGCCATGGCGCTGGCGGCGCTCTGGGTGCAGCTGACCACCACCGGCGTGCCCGGGGCCAGGTGCTGCACCTGGTTTTGCGTGATCAGCGCGTCGTGCGCCTGCTCGCCCGAGACCACCATCAGCCAGACCAGTTCGGCACCGGCCAGGGCCTCGGCGGCGCTGCCGGGCCATTGCCCGCCTGCGGCCTCAAACGCCGCACGGTGGCGGTCCGACAAATCGTGGCCCTTGACCTGATGGCCCGCGGCCAGCAGACGGCTGGCCATGGGCAGGCCCATGGCGCCCAGGCCGATAAATGCAATGTTCATGCGCTATTCCTTGACGGCGCCGGTCATGGCGCTCACATAGTGTTCGACAAAGAAAGCATAAAGGATGACGAGAGGCAAAGTGCCGACCAGGGCGCCAGCCATCAGCGAACCCCAGCGGTACTGGTCGCCGTCGGTGAAGGCCGAGAGAATCGCCACCGGCACGGTCTTGTTCTCGACCGAGTTGATGAAGGTCAGGGCGTAAATGAACTCGTTCCAGCACAGCGTCAGGCAGAAAATCGAGGCCGAGATCAGGCCCGGCACCGCCAGCGGCAGGATGATCTTCCAGAGGATTTGCCAGCGCGTGGCCCCGTCCATCAGCGCGCACTCTTCGAGCTCGAAGGGGATGGACTTGAAGTAACCCATCAGCAACCAGGTCGAGAACGGGATCAGGATGGTGGGGTAGGTCAGGATCAGCGCGAACGGGGTGTCGAACAGGCCGTACTGGTAGACCACGGTGGACAGCGGAATGAACAGGATCGAGGGCGGCACCAGGTAGGCCATGAAGATCGCCCCACCCACCGCCTCGGCCCCGCGAAAGCGGATGCGGGTGATGGCATAGGCCGCCAGCACGCTGGCAATCAGCGACAGCACGGTGGCCACCACCGCCACAAACATGGTGTTCCACAGCCAGTGCGGGTACTCGGTTTCAAAGAGCAGCGCGTTGATGTGCTCGAGCGTGGGCTGCCAGGTCCAGAACGGGTTGTGGCTGTCCAGGTCCAGCAGGTGCTCCTTGGGCTTGATGGCGGTGATCACCATCCAGTAAAAGGGGAACAGCAGGACGATGACGATCAGCAGCAGCGGGGTATAGAGCGTGACGATGCGCCGCGGAATGCTGGCCAGATAGCTCATGCCCTCGCTGTCATCGGTCAGCTCGGACGGGGTTTGGGCCACCTTAGTCATCGCGGCCTCCTTGTTGCCACTTGCGCCGTTGCAGGCCGAACCAGGACACCATGATGGCGCCCAGCAGGAAGGGGATCATGGCGGTGGCGATGGCAGCGCCTTCGCCCACGCGGCCGCCCAGAATGGCGGTGTTGTAGGACATGGTGGCCATCAGCTCGGTGGCACCGGCCGGTCCACCGTTGGTCAGCACCTTGATCAGCTGGAAGTCGGTGAAGGTGAACAGCACCGAGAAGGTCATGACGATGGCAATGATGGGGGTCAGCAGGGGGTAGGTGATCTTCACAAACATCTGCCAGGGGGTGGCGCCGTCGAGCGTGGCCGCTTCGTACAGCGAGGGCGGCACGGTCTGCAGGCCCGCCAGCAGCGAGATGGCAATGAAGGGCACACCGCGCCAGACGTTGGCAAAAATCGTGCTCCAGCGCGAATTCCAGGGATCGCCCAGGAAGTTCACATTGCCCTCGATCAGGCCCAGGTTGCGCAGCATCCAGGAGACAACCGAGAACTGCGGGTCGTAAATCCACCAGAAGGCAATCGCCGACAGCACCGTGGGCACGATGAAGGGGATCAGCACCATGGCGCGGATGATGGCTTTGAAGGGCAGGTGCTGGTTGAGCAAAATGGCCAGGTACAGGCCAAACCCAAACTTGAACACGCTGGCCACCACGGTGTAGAGCATGGTGAAGAAGACCGCCCCATGGAATTTGGGGTCGGTCAACACCCACTCGTAATTTTCCAGGCCAATGAAATCGCCGCCGCCGCCGATCTTGGCGTCGGTGAACGACAGCCAGATCCCCAGCAGCAGCGGGTAGACCAGGAACAGGATCAGAAAGGCCGCCGCGGGCAGCATGAACAGCAGCCCCAGCAGGTTTTTGTTGTCGGACCAGCTGGCCTTCCAGGCGGAAGGCACAGCCAGTGTCGGGCGTTGTTCGCTCACGCGCGGCGCTCCTGGTCGATTAACGGTAGATGCGTTTGGCCTGGCGCTCGGCCACCGAGATCGCCTCGGGGATGCCGGTGCGTCCGGTGCAGACCGAGGCGACCATGTCCAGCAAGACAAAGTCGGCCAGGGCCGAAGCCGCCTTCTCGCCCACCGAGCCGCGCCCACCCGCGGTCAGGGTCCGCTTGGCCACATCGCGCACCAACGACAGCTTGGGGTCCGAGCTCCAGACCTTGTTGTTGTCGTAGGCGTTGAGCGGGTGGGTCAGGTAGGCCACCGCCGACTCCAGCCAGGCGTCGTAGTTCGCCGCTTCCATCATGAAGGCCATGAAGGCCTTGCAGGCGTTGGGGAACTTGGTGTACTTCATGGCCAGCATCGGGTAGGCGATGTGGAACTCGGTCGGCTTGCCGGCCGGGCCCACCGGCCAGAGCGCGTGGTTCATGTCGTCGCGCACTTCCTTCATCTTCGGGTCCTTGTCGGCGCCGGCCTTGGCCGCCGCGTAAATGGACACGCCGTTGTTGGTCAGCGAGACCTCACCGGTCAGGAAGGCCTTGTTGTTGAAGGCATCGTTCCAGGAGGCGGTGCCGGTCACAAAGGTCTCGGACAGGGCCTTGATGTACTCCAGGGCCTTGACCGTCTCGGGCGAATTGATGATGACCTTGTCCTTCTCGTCGACCAGGTTGGCGCCGTGCGACCACAGGGCCCAGTGCACCCAGGCATTGCCGTCGCCCGAGGCGCGGCCCAGGGCAAAACCACCTGGCACCGATTTGGCCTTGAGGGCTTTCATGAGCTCCAGGAAACCGGCGGTGTCCTTGGGCACTTCCTTGAAGCCCGCCTTCTCGATCATGCTCTGGCGGTAGTTGATGACGTTGCCGTTGTAGGCCACCGGAATGGCAATCCACTTGTTGCCCGACTTGCCGTAGGTGACCGCCGAGGGCACCCAGCCGCCGTACTTCTTGCCCAGGTAGTCGGCCACATCGGTGACTTCCAGGCAGGCGTTGGGGAACAGGTGGGGCAGCGAATACAGGCCCCAGAACAGGTCCGGGCCCTGGCGGGTGTTGGCGGCCACGCTGGCCTTGGGCTGCACATCGTCCAGCGACTCGTTGATGACCTTGACCTGCACGCCGGTGGCCTTGGTGAAGGCCTCGACCAGCTTCATGAAGCCGTCTTCTTCGCTCTGGATAAAGCGCTTCCAGCGCATCACCTGCAGGGAAGCCTTGGCTTCGGGCTTCCAGCTGTTGGCCTGCGCCCAGGCGTTGGCAAACATCGCCAGGTTGCCGGCCGCGCCCGCGCCGGCCAATGCCAGACCGCTTTGCAGCATCTGGCGGCGTTTCATTCCTTGATTCGACATGGAGGTCTCCTTTGAGTTGGGATGGGAATGGGCCGGCCGCCCGCTCACAGACGCAGGCCGGATTGCGCGTCGAACAAATGCACCCGCTCGGCCTGTGGCTGCAGCACCAGCGGATCGCCCGGGGCGATGTGCTGGCGCTCGCGGAACACGCCCATGAGCTCTTGCGAGCCGATGCGGGCGGCGACCAGGGTTTCGGAACCGGTGGGCTCGACCAGCAGCACCTCGGTGCGCAGGCCGTCGGCGGCAATGCGCAGGTGCTCGGGCCGGATGCCGTAGACCACGCGCTGGCCGTGCTGCGCGCCACACTCGGGCGGCAAGGGCAGGCGCTGGCCACCGTCGAGCAGGAAGTGCGCATCGGCGCCCAGCTGCACCGTGCCCTCCAGGAAGTTCATGGCCGGCGAGCCGATAAAGCCCGCGACAAAGCGGTTGCGTGGTCGGTCGTACAGCTCCAGCGGGCTGCCGATCTGCACGACCTGGCCGTCGTGCATGACCACGATCTGATCGGCCATGGTCATGGCCTCGATCTGGTCGTGCGTGACGTAGATCGATGTGGTTTGCAGGCGCTGGTGCAGGCGCTTGATTTCCGAGCGCATGCTCACGCGCAGCTTGGCGTCCAGATTGGACAAGGGCTCGTCAAACAGGAACACCTTGGGACGGCGCACGATGGCGCGCCCCATGGCCACGCGCTGGCGCTGCCCGCCCGAGAGCTGGCGCGGGAAGCGGTCGAGCAACGGGGTCAGGCCCAGGATCTCGGCAGCGGCCTTGACCCGGGTATCGATCTCGGACTTGTCGGCCTTGGCCAGGGTCAGCGAGAAGGCCATGTTGTCGCGCACTGTCATGTGCGGGTACAGGGCGTAGTTCTGGAACACCATGGCGATGTCGCGCGCCTTGGGTGGCATCTGGTTGACCACCTGGTCGTCGATGCGGATCTCGCCTGCCGAGATGTTCTCGAGCCCGGCCAGCATGCGCAGCAAGGTGGATTTGCCGCAGCCCGAGGGCCCGACCAACACGGTGAACGAGCCGTCTGGAATGTCGATCGACACCCCGCGAAGAATGAGGGTGCTGCCAAAGGATTTTTTGACTTGGTCAATGACGACACTGGCCACAGAGATCTCCTGTTGTGTTAAGTCATATCGTAGGATGTTACAAAAACACACGTCAACCCCCGGTTAACCCTGCCCATGCAAACGCTGGGGAATTGAGCCGGTGCGCGCGCCCAAGGGCTGCCTATACTGGGCGCATGGACACATTGGCCACCCCACCCCAGACCATGCTGGATGCCCGCATCAAGGGTTATCCCCCACACTGGCCAGCGCTTGCGCTGGCACACGCCGGCGCGCAAGGCTGGCAGCTCCTGCGCGGCGACCTGCCGCTGCCCTTGGCGGTGCTCAAGGACAGCGCGCTGCGGCACAACCTGGCCTGGATGCAGGACTTCTGCCGCGCGCGTGGCATCGACATCGCGCCCCATGGCAAGACCACCATGTCGGCCGAGCTGTACCGGCGCCAGCTGGACGCGGGCGCCTGGGGCATCAGCTTTGCCAACGTCACGCAGGCCGCGCTGGGGTTTCGCAGCGGGGTGGCGCGCATCCTGATCGCCAACCAGGTGTTGCAAGACGCCGACCTGGACGCGCTCGATGCCTTGCTGGGGCGCCATGCCAGCTCGCGGGCGGTGTTCCTGCTCGACAGCCTGGCGCAGCTGCGCGCCATCGAGGCCTGGCAGGTGCAACGCGCCAGCCCGCGCGCCTTCGAGGTCTTGCTGGAGCTGGGGGTGCCGGGCTACCGCACGGGGGTGCGCAGCCTGCCCGATGCCCTGGCCCTGGCACGCGCTGCGCGCCAGAGCCCTGCGGTGCGCCTGGTGGGGGTGGAAACCTACGAGGGCTCGCTGGCCACCTGCGACAGCGAGCAGGAAACCCGCGAGGTGGCGGCGCTGATGGGTCAGCTGCGCGCGCTGGCAACAGCCTGTGTGGCCGAGGCTTGTTTCGAATGCGATGAGGTGATCGTGAGCGCCGGCGGGTCGGCGGTGTTTGACCTGGTGGCCCGCGAGCTCAAGCCCCTGCTGGACCGACCGGTGCGTGGCGTGCTGCGCTCGGGTTGCTACCTCACGCACGATCACCAGCGCTACCACCGTCACCTGCAGTGCGTGGGCGCGCGCCTGCAACTGGGGCAGACCCTGCAGCCGGCGCTGGAGTTGCTGGCGCGGGTGCAGTCGCAACCCGAGGCCGGGCTGGCGCTGGTGGCCATGGGCAAGCGCGACGTCTCACACGACCTGGACATGCCGCTGCCGCTGTGGCGGCTCGATGCGCAAGGGCGGCGCCAAGCAGTGCCCGAGCACTGGCGCATCCAGGCGCTCAACGACCAGCATGCGCACCTGCGCTTTGCGCCCACGGCCCCGGCCCACGAGTGGCCGCAGGTGAACGAGGTGCTGGGCTTTGGGATCTCGCACCCCTGCACCACGTTTGACAAATGGCGCTGGATGCCGGTGGTCGACGACGACTACCGCGTCATCGACGCCATCAGCACCTGTTTTTGAAGGCGGGGGCCAGTGCCCCCGCGGGCTGCGCTCAGCTGGCCTTGTGGGCCACCACCTTCTGGGTTTGCGTGCCCAGGCCCTCGATGCCCAGGGTCATCACATCGCCACGGCGCAGGAAGATCGGGGCCGGCTCGCCGTCTTTCTTGACGCCCATGCCCACGCCCGGCGGGGTGCCGGTGGTGATCACGTCGCCGGGTTCGAGCGTCATGAACTGGCTGACGTAGCTGATGATCTTGGCCACACCAAAAATCATGGTGCGGGTGTTGCCCGTCTGCATGCGCTGACCGTTCAGATCCAGCCACATGCCCAGCGCTTGCGGATTGGCCACCTCGTCGCGCGTCACCAGCCAGGGACCGATGGGGCCAAAGGTGTCGCAGCCCTTGCCCTTGTCCCAGGTGCCGCCGCGCTCGATCTGGTACTCGCGCTCGGAGACATCGTTGACGACGCAATAGCCGGCCACATGCGAGAGCGCGTCTTTTTGCGTGACATAGCGGGCCCGCTTGCCGATCACCACGCCCAGCTCCACCTCCCAGTCGGACTTTTTCGAGCCCTTGGGCAGCATCACATCATCGTCCGGCCCCTGGATGCAGGAGATTGCCTTCATGAAGACGATGGGCTCTTTGGGGATGGGCAGGTTCGACTCTTTGGCGTGGTCGACATAGTTCAGGCCGATGGCGATGAACTTGCCCACGCCCTGCACCGGGCAGCCCATGCGGGGCTTGCCTTTGACCAGCGGCAGCTTGTCGGTTTTCAGTCGCGCGAGCTTGGCCAGGGCCTTGTCGTCGAGCTGCGCCGGGGTGATGTCGGGCACCACAGCGCTCAGGTCACGCAGCTGGCCTTGGGCATCGATCAGACCGGGCTTTTCCTTGCCGGGCTTGCCATAACGAACGAGTTTCATGCAAACGGTCTCCGTTGAAATGAGGGGATGATCTTACGTCAGTAGGTCGAGCGCCCGCCCGAGAGGTCGAACACCGCGCCGGTCGAGAACGAGCAGTCCTCGCTCGAGAGCCAGGCGATCATGGCGGCCACCTCCTCGGTCTTGCCAAAACGCCCCATCGGGATCTTGGACAGCATGAACTGGATGTGCTCGGGCGTCATCTGGTCAAAGATGGCGGTGTGCACCGCCGCCGGCGTGATGCAATTGACGCGCACCCCGGTGCTGGCCAGCTCCTTGCCCAGCGATTTGGTCATGCCAATCACCGCGGCCTTGCTGGTGCTGTAGGCGCTGGCATTGGGGTTGCCGTCCTTGCCCGCCACCGAGGCGATGTTGACGATGCGCCCCCAGCCCCGCGCGACCAGGCGCGGCGTCATGGCCCGCGAGCACAGGAACACCCCGTTGATGTTCACCGCCATCACCTTCATCCACTCGTCGACCGGGTACTGCGCCAGCGGCACGTTCGGACCGGTGATGCCCGCGCTGTTGACCAGGATGTCGGCATCCGCCGCCGTGGCCGCAGCCGCTTGCTCGACGCTGTGCGCATCGGCCACATCGACTTGCACGCAAGCGGTGCCAGGCCCCAGCGCCTGGGCCGCGCGCGCCATGCTCGCCTCGTCGCGGTCCCACAGGGTCACGCGGGCCCCCGAGGCCACCATGCGCTGGGCCGTGGCCAGGCCCAGGCCCGAAGCGCCGCCGGTGATCACCGCATGGTGGCCGGCCAGGTCGTAGTGGTTCATATCGTCATGCCTCCGTCCACGCTGAAGATCTGACCCGTGGCAAATTGCGACTCGTCGCTGGCCAGGTACACGATGATGGGGGCGATTTCTTCGGCCTTGGCCAGTCGCCCCATGGGTTGGCGCGCCACAAAAGCGGCGCGGGCGGCGACCGGGTCGTCGTAGGCATTGATGCGATCGCCCAGCGAAGGGGTGTCCACGGTGCCGGGTGCAATGGCGTTGCAGCGAATGCCCTGGCGCACATAGTCGGCGGCCACGCTTTTGGTCAGGCCCACCACCGCCGCCTTGGAGACACCATACACGCAGCGGCTGGCCAGGCCGCGCACGCTGGAGGCCACACTGGCCATGTTGATGATGCTGCCGCCGCCCAGGGCCAGCATGCCCGGCACAAAGGCCTGGCAGCCCCAGAACTGGGCGCGCACATTCAGGTTCATCGCAAACTCGTACTGCTCGTCGGTGGCCTCGAGCAGGGTGCCGTTGTGCACAAAGCCGGCGCAGTTGAACAGCACATTGATCTGCGGCAACTGGCGCGCCATGTCAAAAATGGCGGCCTTGTCCATCACATCCAGCACCGCGGTGTGCACCCCGGCCACCCCCTGGTAGCGCGCAAGCAGCGCCGGGTTGACGTCGGTGGCCCAGACCTCGGCGCCCTCGCTGGCCAGGGCCAGCACGCTGGCGTGACCAATGCCCTGCCCCGCGGCGGTCACCAGGGCTTTCTTTCCTTGCAGTCTCATGTGGATTGAACCTCGTGTTGAACAAGTTGTTGACGCGCAATGGCCGCCCAGTCCCACTCAATCCCCAGGCCGGGCGTCTGCGGCGGCAGGGCAAACCCCGCCTCGATGCGCAGGCGCGAATGGGTGATGGGGTCCAGTTGTGGAATGTATTCCACCCAGGCCGCGTTGGGCACGGCCGCGCAAAGGCTGACGTGCAGTTCCATCAAAAAGTGCGGGCAGACCGCCACATCAAAGGTCTCGGCCAGGTGCGCGGTCTTGATCCAGGGCGTGATGCCGCCCACCCGCGCCACATCCGGCTGCACGATGGAGCAAGCGCCCTGCTCCAGGTATTCGCGAAATTGCATGGGGTGGTACATGGACTCGCCCACGGCCACCGGAATGGGCGTCTGCTCGCGCAGCTGCCGGTGCCCGCTCACGTCTTCGGCCGGCAAGGGCTCCTCGAGCCAGGCCAGGTCCAGGCCGTCAAAAGCCCGCGCACGGCGCACCACCTCGGCGCGCACAAAGCCCTGGTTGGCATCGGTCATGAGCTCAAAGCCCGGGCCCACCGCTTCGCGCACCGCCTGCAGGCGCGCCACATCTTCGGACACATGTGGCCGGCCAATCTTGATCTTGGCGCCCCGAAAGCCCTGCTCGCGCGCCGCCAGGGTCTGCTCGACCAGGGCCTCGGGCGAGAGGTGCAGCCAGCCGCCCTCGGTGGTGTAGAGCGGCACGCGCTGCTGCGCGCCGCCCAGCAGGCGGTGCAGCGGCAGGCCCATGCGGCGCGCGCGCCAGTCCCACAAGGCGGTGTCGACGCAGCACAGCGCCAGGCTGGTGATGGCGCCCACCGCGGTGGCGTGGGTGGCGTAGAACAAATCGCGCCAGATGGCCTCGATGTCGATCGGGTCGCGCCCGATCAGGCGTGGTGCCAGGTGGTCGCGCAGCAGGGCCAGCACCGACGAGCCGCCGGTCCCGATGGTGTAGGCGTAGCCCGTGCCCGAGGCGCCCTCCTGGTCGTGCACCGTGAGCAGCACGGTCTCCTGGGTCACAAAGGACTGGATGGCGTCGGTGCGGCGCACCGGTGGCGGCAGGTCCACCTGCCGCAAGGTGATGCGCTCGATGCGGGGGTTCATGCGTGGGCTTGGGGCGTTGATGGCATGGGAGGGCTGGCGGGCTGTCGGCACAAGGGCCTAGGGAAAATGCCCATGGCGCCTGCCTTGACCGTCAACTTTTAAACGTGTGATGATAGTTTAATTGCCGTGTTTGGTGGCCCCATCCGGAACAACCCTAGCGCCCTGTTCCGGCGCAACGCCAGACCCTGCGCCAGGTTTGTCACGCTTTGCCATCCACCCACTCTAGGAGACCGAGATGATCACACGCAGGACCCTTTCCACCCTGGCCATGGGCGCCACACTGCTGGCGTGCGCGCTGGGCAGCGGCACCGCCCTGGCCCAGCAGCAAAAGCTCAAGTGGGCGCACGTCTACGAGACCTCCGAGCCCTACCACACCGAATCGGTCTGGGCGGCCGAAGAGATCAAGAAGCGCACCAACGGCAAGTTCGACATCCAGGTCTTCCCCGCCTCCACCCTGGGCAAGGAAACCGATATCAACCAGGGCCTGCAGCTGGGCACGGTCGACATGATCATTTCGGGCCCGTCGTTTGCGGCGCGCTCCTACCCGCGCCTGGGCATTGCCTACTACCCCTTCATCTTCCGTGACGGGGACCACCTGATCGCCTACTCCAAGAGCCCTGTGTTCCAGGAGATGGTCGATGAGTTCCGCAAGCGGACCGGCATCCAGATGACGGCCTACACCTATTACGGCGCGCGCCACACCACCGCCCAGAAGGCCTTCACCAACTGCGCGGGCATGAAGGGCCTGAAGATCCGCGTGCCCGACGTGCCGGCCTACACCGCTACGCCCAAGTCCTGCGGCGCCAACCCCACACCGATCGCCTTTGCCGAGGTCTATCTGGCGCTGCAAAACGGCACCGTGGAGGCGCAGGAAAACCCCCTCACCACCATCGAGGCCAAGAAGTTCTTCGAGGTGCAAAAAGCCATCATGCTGACCGGCCACATCGTCGACGGCCTGACCACGCAGGTCGCGCCGCATGTGTGGAACAAGCTCACCGACGCCGAGAAAAAGATCTTCACCGACGTCACGCGCGAGGCCGCTGCCCGCGCCACCGCGCAGATCAAGAAGCGCGAGACCGAGCTGGTGGACGAGTTCCGCAAGAAGGGCTTGCAGATCGTGCAGGTCGATCGCCAAAGCTTCCAGGAAGCCGTGCTCAAGAACGCGCCGCTCGAAGGCATGGGCTTTACCCGATCGGACTTCGACCGCATCCAGGCGGTTCGCTGATCCCGTCCTGCGCAGCCCCGGCGGCGTCGATGCCTGGCATCGGCCGCCGGTGGCCCCATTTGGCATGGCCGTTTGTTGAAAGCCACGCATGAGCCAGACCTCGCACACCCCCGACCTTGATGCCCTGCCCCAGGTGATGGGCGACGACGGACAGTTCCATGCCCAGGACGAGGAGGTCGACCTCTCGGGCACCACCTGGGAGGCCTGGGTGGCGCTGATGTTCTTCTGGGCCCTGGGGCTGACGGTGTTCTACCAGTTCTTCACCCGCTATGTGCTCAACGACTCGGCCGCCTGGACCGAGGAAATCGCGCGCTACCTGCTGATCGCCACGGTGTTCACCGGCGCGGCCATCGGCGTGGCCCGCAACAACCACATCCAGGTCGATTTTTTCTTCCGCTACATGCCCGCAGGCCTGGGGCGCTTGATGGCGACCCTGGTGGATGGGGTGCGGGTGGTGTTCTTTGGCGCCGCCGCCGTCCTGACCTGGCAGATGATGGGCAAGCTCGGCAGCTACAAGATGACCATCATCGACCTGCCCATGAACATCGTGTACGGCGTGGTGCTGGGCGGCTTTGCGGCCATGTGCCTGCGCTCGATCTGGGTGCTCAAGGTGCATTGGCAGCGCGGGTACAGCGTGCTCGAGCGCCCCGAATCCGACATGACCGATCGCTGATCCCGGAGACCCCATGCTCAAAATCCTGTTCCTGCTGCTCATGAGCGGCGGCATTCCGGTGGCCATTGCCATGGCCGGCGCCTCGCTGATCTACCTGCTGGTGCAAGACAGCACCCCGCCCTTTGTGGTGATCCATCGCATGGTCTCGGGCATCGACAGCTTCCCTCTGCTGGCCGTGCCCTTCTTCATCCTGGCTGGCAACCTGATGAACAACGCCGGCATCACCAACCGCATCTACAACTACGCGCTGGCGCTGGTGGGCTGGCTCAAGGGCGGCCTGGGCCATGTGAACGTGGTGGGCTCGGTCGTCTTTGCCGGCATGAGCGGCACGGCCATTGCCGACGCCGCGGGCCTGGGCACCATCGAGATCAAGGCCATGAAGGACCACGGCTACGACACCGAGTTTGCGGTGGGCGTGACCGCCGCCTCGGCCACCCTGGGCCCCATCATCCCGCCGAGCCTGCCCTTTGTGATCTACGGCATGATGGCCAATGTCTCGGTGGGCGCGCTGTTTTTGGCCGGCATCCTGCCCGGGGTGCTGATGGCCTTGCTGATGATGCTCACCGTGGCCTATTTCGCGCACCGCAACAACTGGGGCGGCGATGTGCGCTTTGAGTGGCCGCGCGTGATCAAGGCGCTGGCCGAAACCGCCGTCGTGATCGGCTGGCCGCTGCTGGTCTGGGCCCTGGTGGCCAAACTCGGCTGGCAGCCGCAGATCACGGTGCTGGGCGCCATGGTGCTGCTGTTTGCCGCCGACAAGCTGTTTGGCTTTCAGGCGGTGCTGCCCATCATGACCCCGGTGCTGCTGATTGGCGGCATGACCACCGGGGTGTTCACCCCCACCGAGGGCGCCATTGCCGCCTGCGTGTGGGCGCTGGTGCTGGGCTTTTTCTGGTACCGCACCCTGAACTGGAAGATGTTCCTCAAGATCGGGCTGGAGACGGTCGAGACCACCTCCACCGTGCTGTTCATCGTGGCCGCGGCCAGCATCTTTGGCTGGATGCTCACGGCCACCGGTGTCACCAGCGCCATCAGCGCCTGGGTGCTGTCGGTGACCTCCGAGCCCTGGCAGTTCCTGCTGCTGGCGAATTTGCTGATGCTGTTTGTCGGGTGCTTCCTGGAGCCGACCGCCGCGATTACCATTCTGGTGCCCATCCTGGTGCCCATCTGCCAGCAGCTGGGCATCGACCTGGTCCACTTTGGCCTGGTGATGGTGCTGAACCTGATGATCGGCCTGCTGCATCCGCCGATGGGCATGGTGCTGTTTGTGCTGGCGCGTGTGGCCAAGCTGAGTGTCGAGCGCACCACCATGGCCATCCTGCCCTGGCTGGTGCCGCTGCTGGGCTCGCTCGTCCTCATCACCTACCTGCCGTCGCTGGTGCTGTGGTTGCCCCGACAGTTTTACTGACCCTGATGCATGAACCCCCTGATTTGCCTTCACCCCGACGATGATGTCCTGATTGCCCGCACCCAGTTGCTCGGCGGCGCCCAGGCCGAGGGCCTGCGCTTGCGTGGGCTGGTTCCCCCTGGCCACAAGGTGGCGCGCCGCGCGCTGGCGGCGGGGCAGCCGGTACGCCGCTACAACCAGATCATCGGATTTGCCAGCCGCGCGATCGAGGCCGGCGAGCATGTGCACAGCCACAACCTCGACATGGGCCCGGACCAGGGCCGCTTTGCGCGCGATCTGGCCATCGGCAGCGACCTGCGCGAGGCGCCCCCGCGCCGGCAAGCCCAGTTCATGGGCATCGCGCGGCCCGACGGCCGCGTGGCCACGCGCAACTACATCGGCGTGCTCTCCAGCGTCAACTGCTCGGCCACCGTGGCGCGCGCCATTGCCGACCACTTCTCGCGCCAGAACCGCCCAGAGGCCCTGGCCGATTTCCCGCAGGTCGATGGCGTGGTCGCCCTCACCCACGGCAGCGGCTGCGGCATGGACACCGAGGGCCTGGGCCTGCGCCTGCTCGAGCGCACCATGGCCGGCTACGCCCTGCACGCCAACTTCTGGGGCGTCATCGTGGTGGGCCTGGGCTGCGAGGCCAACCAGCTCAACACCTGGCTGGCCCACTCGGGCCTGCGCGAAGGCCAGCAGCTGCAGGTCTTCAACATTCAGGACACCGGCGGCACGCGCCAAACCGTTGAAAAAGGCATTGCCCTGGTGCGCCAGATGCTGCCGCTGGCCAATGCGGTGGCACGCCAGCCCTGCGATGCGGCGCACCTGACGGTGGGGCTGCAATGCGGTGGCTCGGACGGCTACTCGGGCATCAGCGCCAACCCGGCGCTGGGTGCGGCGGTGGACCTGCTGGTCGACCATGGCGGCACCGCCATCCTGTCGGAAACCCCCGAAATCTACGGCGCCGAGCACCTGCTCACGCGCCGCGCGGTCCGCCCCGAGGTGGCGCACAAACTCATCGAGCGCATCCGCTGGTGGGAGGACTACACCCGCCTCAATGGCGGCGAGATGAACAACAACCCTTCGCCCGGCAACAAGGCGGGCGGCCTGACCACCATCCTCGAAAAATCCTTGGGGGCGGTGGCCAAGGGCGGCACACGCGCCCTGCAAGCGGTGTACGAATACGCCGAGCCCGTGCGCACCCGCGGCTTTGTCTACATGGACACCCCCGGCTACGACCCCGTCAGTGCCACCGGCCAGGTGGCCGGCGGCGCCAACCTGATTGCCTTCACCACCGGCCGCGGCAGCGCCTACGGCTGCGCGCCTGCGCCCAGCCTCAAGTTCTCGACCAACACCGCGCTGTGGCAGCGTCAACAAGAGGACATCGACCTCAACTGCGGCGAGATCGTGGATGGGCAGTGCAGCGTGGCCGAGATGGGCCAGCGCATCTTCGAGTTGATGCTGCGCACCGCCTCGGGCGAGCGCAGCCGCAGCGAGCAACACGGCTACGGCCAGAACGAGTTTGTGCCCTGGCAAGTGGGCGCGGTGATGTAAAGGACCTGGCCATGAGTGTGCAGATTGCCCCCGAGGCCTTGCGGGCGCGCGTGGCCCGCATCCTGGCGCGTGCCGGCAGCGCCCCGGCCGAGGCCGCGCAAGTGGCCGACAACCTGGTGCTGGCCAATCTGAGCGGGCACGACTCGCATGGGGTGGGCATGGTGCCGCGCTATGTGGACGCGGTGCTGGAGGGGGCGCTGCGGCCCAACACCAGCGCCCGCGTGACGCTTGACACCGGCACCCTGCTGGGGGTGGACGGCCAGCAAGGCTATGGCCAGATCACCGGTGTGCAGGCCATGGAATGGGCCATCGCCCGCGCGCAGCAACACGGCAGCTGCATCATGACCCTTGGCCGCAGCCACCACCTGGGTCGCATCGGCCACTTTGCCGAGATGGCGGTGGCGCAAGGCCTGGTGGCCCTGCACTTTGTCAACGTCCTCTCGCGACCGGTGGTCGCGCCCTGGGGGGGTGGCGACGGGCGCTTTGGCACCAACCCCTGCTGCATTGGCGTGCCCCTGCCCGATCAGCCGCCCTTTGTGCTGGACTTCGCCACCAGCCGCGTGGCGCAGGGCAAGATGCGGGTGGCGCACAACAAGGGCGAGCGCGTGCCCGAGGGCCTGCTGATCGACGCCCTGGGACGCCCCACCACCGACCCCGGCGTGGTGGTGGTGCCGCAGGCCGAGGGCCTGTTTGGCGCCTTGATGACCTTTGGCGAACACAAGGGCTATGGCCTGGCCGTGGCCTGCGAGCTGCTGGGTGGCGCCCTGAGCGGCGGCGGCACCTGGCACCAGCCCGGCGACGCGCGGCGCGCGGTCTTCAACGGCATGCTGTGCATCCTGATCGACCCGGCGCGCCTGCTGCCCGGCGATCGCTTTGCGCAAGAGGCCCGGGCCTTTGTCGACTGGCTGCGCCAAAGCCCGGCGGCCCCGGGCCACGAGGCGGTGCTGGTGGCCGGCGAGCCCGAGCGCCAGATGCGCCAGGCCCGCGCCGCCGCGATCGAGATCGACGACACCACCTGGGCCGAGCTGGCGCAGGCCGAGGACAAGCTGCCATGAAACGCCTGGGCGAGGCCAGCCGCGCGCACTGGGCGCCGCGGGCGGCGCGTGTGCCCGACTATGCCCGTGGCGGCGCTTGCGGGGTGCTGCACCTGGGCCTGGGCGGCTTCATGCGCGCCCACCAGGCCATGGTCTTTGACCGCCTGCTCTCAGAAGGCGATCCCCGCTGGGGCGTCCATGCGGTGGGCATGCACCGCGCCGAGCTGGCCCAGGCCCTGGCCGCACAAGACGGCCTGTACGCGGTCCGCGTGGCCGACCACCGCGGCCTGCATTGGCAGGTGCCCGGGGCGCTGTGGCGCTTTTCGGTGCTCGCGCAATCGCCGCAGCAGGTGCTGGCGGCACTGGCCGATCCGGCCCTGCGCTGGGTCACCCTGACGGTCACCGAAAAAGGCTACACCCCCGCCCTGGGGCAATGGTTGGCGCAGGGCCTGGCGCAGCGCGCCGCGCGCGGCCTGCCGGGCCTGACCCTGGCCTCGTGCGACAACCTGCCCGAGAACGGCCGGCGCCTGCGCGCCCTGGTGCTGCCGGCCTGCCCCAGCCGCCGGGTGCGCGACTGGGTCGAGCGCCACTGCGCCTTCCCCTGCAGCATGGTCGACCGCATCGTGCCCGCCTCCACGCCCGAGATGGTGCGGGCCTGCGAGGACGCGCTGGGCGTGCACGACGCCTCGCCGCTGGCCACCGAGGCCTTTGGCGAGTGGGTGATCGAGCAGCAACTGGCCGACCCGGCCGACGCGGCCCTGCTGGCGCGCTGGAGCGTGCGCGTGACCGACGATGTGGGCCGCTACGAGCAGGCCAAGCTGCGCATGCTCAACGGCAGCCACTCGGCCATGGCGCTGCTGGGCGCCATCAGCGGCCGGGCCCACATCGCCGACTGCATCGCGGTGCCCGCGGTGGCCGAGTACGTGCGCCGTTTCATGACCCAGGAGGTCGCGCCGCACCAGTCCCGCCAGGACTGGCCCGCCTACCGCGACGCGCTGATCCAGCGCTTTGGCAACCCGCACCTGCGCCACCGGGTGCACCAGATCGCGCAGGACAGCTCGCAAAAGATTCCGCAGCGCTGGCCCCCCTGTGTGCTTGGCCAACTGGCCAGCGGCGGCTCGATCGAGCACCTGGCCTTTGCCGCCGCCCTCTTCGTGCGCTGGACCCTGGGCGTGGACGAACAAGGCCAGCCCTATCCCATCCAGGACCCGCTGGCCCAGGCGCTGCAAGACGCGGGCCGGGACCAAGGCCAAAGCCCGCAAGCGGCCCTGGCGGCCCTGCTCTCGCGCCAGGACATCTGGGGCGCGCAGCTGCCCGCACAGGCCGCCTGGCGCGCCCGCGTGGCGCACTGGCATGCCCGGGTGCTGCAGCGGGGCGTCGACGCCGCTTTGCAGGAGTTGCTGGCATGAAGATCACCGCCGCCCGCGTCATCGTCTGCTGCCCCGGCCGCAACTTTGTCACCCTCAAGATCGAGACCGACGAGGGCCTGAGCGGCATTGGCGACGCCACCTTCAATGGCCGCGAGCTGGCGGTGGCCAGCTACCTGCAGGACCATGTCATCCCATGCCTGATCGGGCGCGACCCGCGCCGCATCGAGGACATCTGGCAATACCTGTACAAAGGCGCTTACTGGCGGCGCGGCCCGGTCACCATGTGCGCCATTGCGGCCGTGGACATGGCCTTGTGGGACATCCTGGCCAAGGCCGCCGGCATGCCGCTGTACCAGCTGCTGGGCGGCCGCAGCCGCGAGCGGGTGATGGTGTACGGCCACGCCACCGGGCGCGACATTGCGCAGACCATCGAGGCGGTGCAAGCGCATCTGGACCAGGGCTATGTGGCGGTGCGGGCGCAGTCCGGGGTGCCGGGGCTGGACAAGGTCTATGGGGTGGCGCGCCACGGCGGCGCCTACGAGCCTGCCGACGCCAGCCTGCCCGCCGAGCACGACTGGGACAGCGCGCGCTATCTGCGCCACACGCCGCAGCTGTTCGAGCAGCTGCGCCTGGCCGTGGGCTCCGAGCCCCACCTCCTGCACGATGTGCACCACCGCCTGAGTCCCAACGAAGCGGCGCAGCTGGGCAAGGCCCTGGAGCCCTACCAGTTGTTCTGGCTGGAAGACCCCACGCCGGCCGAGAACCCGCAAGCCTTTGCCCACATCCGGGCGCACACCACCATTCCCCTGGCCACCGGCGAGGTGTTCAACTCGATCTGGGACTGCAAGCCGCTGATCGAGCAGCAGCACATTGACTACATCCGCACCACGCTCACCCACGCGGGCGGCATCACACACCTGCGCCGCATTGCCGATCTGGCCGCGCTCTACCAGGTGCGCACCGGCTGCCACGGCGCCACCGATCTGTCACCGGTGTGCATGGGCGCGGCCCTGCACTTTGACACCTGGGTGCCCAATTTCGGGATTCAGGAGTACATGCCGCACAGCGAGCTGATGCTGTCGGTGTTCCCGCACGACTGGCGCTTCGAGCGCGGTTACCTGCACTGCGGCGAGTCACCCGGCCACGGCGTGCAGATCGACGAGGCGCTGGCGGCCCGCTACCCCTATCAACGCGCCTACCTGCCGGTCAATCGCCTGCAGCGCGACGGGACCCTGTGGGACTGGTGAAGGGGACCGGGCATGCCGCCAGCGTGAATCCCGGCCCTGAGCACGACTTTTTGCGGCGCGCACGCTGACCGCGCCGCCTGCGGCGATACTTTGGGCCCCTGCGGCCGAGGCCGCCCACGCTGCGGCCTGGCCGCCCCCTTGGAAGGACCCACACCATGAACACCCAACTTCGCTGGGGGCTCGACGGCCGCAGCGTCATCGTCACCGGCGCCGCCAGCGGCATTGGCCTGGCCTGCGCGCAATTGCTGGCCGAGCAGGGCATGGACGTCACCTTGGCCGATGTGCAGGATGCGTCGGGTGAGGCGGCCGCCGCTGCCCTGCGCGCGGCCGGGCACCAGGCGCACTACCAGCACACCGACGTGCGCGAACGCGCGCAGGTGCAGGCCCTGGTGGACGGCGTGCTGCAACGCTGCGGCCGCCTGCATGCCTTGGTGAGCAATGCCGGCATTTTCCGCGCGGCGCCCTTTCTGCAGGTGCAGGACGAGGACTTCGAGGCGGTCTTGCGGGTGAACCTGCAGGGCAGCTTTGTGTGCGGCCAGATCGCCGCGCGCGCCATGCAGGCGGGTGGCGGTGGCGCGATCGTGCACATGAGCTCGGTCAACGCGGTGCTGGCCATTCCCGACATCGCCTCGTACAACGCGAGCAAGGGCGGCATCAACCAGCTCACGCGCGCCATGGCCCTGGCGCTGGCCGATGACGGCATCCGCGTCAACGCCGTGGCCCCCGGCACCATCGCCACCGAGCTGGCCCGCCAGGCGGTGCTCACCAGCGAGGCCGCGCGCCAGAAAATCCTCAGCCGCACCCCCATGCGCCGCCTGGGCGAACCGGCCGAGGTGGCCCAGGCCGTCGCCTTCTTGCTGAGCGACGCGTCCTCGTACATCACCGGCGAGGTGCTCACCGTCGACGGTGGGCGGATGGCGCTGAACTACACTGTCTGACAACTCTTCTGCCGAGGCCCCAAGCATGAGACTGCTGCACACCATGATCCGCGTTGGCGACCTGCAACGCTCGATTGACTTCTACACCCGCGTGATGGGCATGACGCTCAACCGCACCTCTGAAAACCCCGAGCACAAGTACTCGCTGGCCTTTGTGGGCTTTGGCAAAAATCCCGAGCACGCCGAGATCGAGCTGACCTACAACTGGGGGGTCGAGCGCTACGAGATGGGCAGCGCGTTTGGCCACATCGCCCTGGGGGTGGAGGACATCGTGGCCACCTGCGAGCGCATCCGCGCCGCGGGCGGGCAGATCACGCGCGAGCCTGGCCCGGTCAAGGGTGGCACGACCATGATCGCCTTCGTGACCGACCCCGACGGCTACAAGATCGAGCTGATCCAGCGCGCCGGCGGTCTCTGATCAGGCGGCGCGCAGGGCGCGGGCCTGACGGGCCAGGGCCTCGATGCGCGCCCAGTCGCCCTGGGCCAGCGCCTCATGGGGCACCAGCCACGAGCCGCCCACGCAGGCCACATTCGGCAAGGCCAGGAATTGCGCCGCGTTCTCGGCCGTGATGCCCCCGGTCGGGCAAAAGCGGATGTCAAAGAAGGGGCCCGACCAGGCCTTGAGCATGGCCAGTCCCCCCGCCTGCATGGCCGGGAAAAACTTCATCTCGGTGTGGCCGTCTTCAAAGGCGCGCATGATGTCGCTGCCACTGGCCACCCCGGGCAGCAGCGGCAAGCCAAGCGTGCGGCAGGCCTGCCCCACCGCATGCGTGTACCCCGGGCTGACGGCAAAGCGGGCGCCCGCACGCAGCGCCGCCTCGGCGTCGCTGGCGCTGCGCACCGTGCCTGCGCCCACCACCGCATCGGGCACCTCTTGCGCGATGGCGCGCATCGCATCCAGCGCCTGCGGCGTGCGCAGCGTCACCTCCAGCATGCGGATACCACCGGCCACCAGCGCGCGGGCCATCGGCACCGCATGCGCCACCTCGTGCACCACGATCACCGGAATCACCGGGGCATCGCGCATCACGTCCAATGCAGAAAGGGTCAAAGCCATGTGCAAGCTCCTTCTTCGGCCGGCAAGGCATGGCGGCGCATGTTGGCAAACAAATCACGGCCCAAGCCGCGCGCATGGGCCTGGCGATGGGCCTCGGGGCGCGGGGTGACCTCGCGCGCCGCCCATTCGGCCGCAGGCACCAGCACCTGCAAGGTACCGGCCACGGCATCCAGGCGGATCAGGTCGCCGTCGCGCACCCGCGCAAGCGGCCCGCCAGCGGCGGCCTCGGGCGAGACGTGGATGGCCGCCGGCACCTTGCCCGAGGCGCCACTCATGCGCCCATCGGTGACCAGCGCCACCCGGTGGCCCTGGCCCTGCAGCACCGCCAGCGGCGGGGTCAGCTTGTGCAACTCGGGCATGCCGCAAGCCTGCGGCCCCTGCCAGCGCACCACGCACACCACATCGCGCGCCAGCTCGCCCGCGTCAAACGCCGCTTGCAGCGCCTCCTGCGAATCAAACACGCGGGCCGGCGCCTCGACCACATGGCGCTCTTCGGGCACGGCCGACACCTTGATGACGCTGCGCCCCAGATTGCCTTGCAGCAGGCGCAGGCCGCCGGTGGGCGAGAACGGCGCCGTGGCCGGCCGCAGCACCGACAGGTCGCCGCTTTGGCCGCTGCCGTCGGCGCTGCCGCTTGGGCGCCACCGCAGGCA
>JBEBDJ010000047.1:0-41761 GCA_041157045.1 Pseudomonadota bacterium | reverse complement strand
CCGATGGGGTGCGGGTGAACGCCATTGCGCCGGGCGTGATCGTCACGCCCATGACCGACGCCACCCGCGCCGACCCGGTGCGGCTCGAGCGCTTCATGACCCGCATTCCCTCGGGTCGGCTCGGCCAGCCGCAGGAGATCGCGGGCGCTGCCGTGTTTCTGGCCAGCGATCTGGCCAGCTATGTCAACGGCGTGATCCTGCCGGTGGACGGGGGCATTTTGGCGGTGTGATGGGGCGGTGGGTCAGGACGCTGCGGCGGCGTCCTTGTAGGCCCGCAGCACCGCGTTGATGCGGGTCTGGTAGCCCGATCCTTGTGCCTTGAACCAGGCCAGCACATCCTGATCCAGGCGCAGCGACACCAGCGATTTGGGGCCGGGGGTTTGCAATCCCTTGCGCACAATGCCCCTGACGATCTGATCCACTTGGGCCTCAGGATGGTCCTTGCCAGGCCTGCCCGCTTGCCTGGGGTCGTGAAGCCTATCCCAATCCGTTCTGGAGTTGCTCGGCGTAGAGCCGGGCTTCGCTTTGCGTGGCTTTTCGCATCGAGATGATTCGGATCGCATGATCGGACTCCGTGTGAACAATCGAGACCGGGATGCCCATCAGCAAACCCAGCGTGACAAAGCGCTGTTCGCCGTAGGCAAATCGCGCGTCTTCGAAGGTGAAGGTCCAGCCTGCAAACACCAGCGATGCATCCACAAAATCCAGGCCATGGTGATGAAGATTGATGGCACGCTTGCGTTCGGACCAGGTGAACAGCATACCACCTCCGTAGCTACAAATGAAGATACAGCCCGATGCAGTGGACCGCCCATGGGGACCACCATAGACCTTGGGGCCTGGTTTGCGTCAGATGGCGTCTGGTTTGATGATGGCATGTGCAGGCTTTTTGGGAGCCTTGCACGCCAGGTGCGGGGAGGGCGTCAAGGGCGCAACAAAAAACCCCTGCTGCAAGCAACAGGGGTTGGGGGCCACCCGGTCAAGCCAGGGGCAGGGCACCCGATCTGGCCAGGCGCGGGGCCTGGCCAGCAGGGGCTTACTTCTTGACGAAGTCGCAGTCGCCTTCGGCGATCGGGCGGAAGGCCTGATCGGCCGGGATTTCGCCCTTGATCGCGTACAGATCGTTTTTGTTCTTGGACTCGGAGGGCTTCTTGACCTGCACGATGTAGACCGGGCGCATGGTCTGGCCGTCTTCGCGGATGCGCACGTTCTTCATGGAGAAGTCGTTGATCGGGGTGGCCTTCATGCGGGCCATGACGGCCTTGCCTTCGTCGGTGCCAGCGGCTTGCACGGCCTTGAGGTAGTGCAGGGTGGCGCTGTAGTTGCCGGCCATGATGTAGGTGGGGATCACGCCCTTGTTGCGGTCCATGAAGCGCTTGGACCAGGCCCGGGTCTCGTCATTGAGGTCCCAGTAGAAGGGGGCGGTGATTTGCAGGCCCTGCGCCACGTCCAGGCCCATGCCCGAGACGCTGTTGATGGTCATGCCAAAGATCGAGATGGCCTGGCCCTTGCGGGTGATGCCAAATTCGGCCGCCTGCTTGAGGGCGTTGTTCAGGTCGGCGCCGGCATTGAGCACGACAATCGCGTCGGCCTTGCTGGCCTGCGCCTGCAGCAGGTAGGACGAGAAGTCGGTGGTGCCCAGCGGGTGCTTGACCGAGCCGATGATCTTGCCGCCAGCGGCTTCGATGAATTTGGTGCCCTGGGCCTGCAGCGCGGCGCCGAAGGCGTAGTCGACCGTGATGAAGAAGAAGGTCTTGAGCCCTTGCTTGATCATCGACTGCACACCGGCCTTGGGCAGGGAGTAGGTGTCCACCAGGAACTGCACGTTCATCGGCGAGCAGGCCTTGCCGGTCAGCTGATCGGTCACGGTGCCGGCAATCAGATAGGGCTTGTTGGCCTTCTTCATGAGTTCGGTCACGCTCAGCGCGATCGATGAGGCCGAGCCGCCCAGAATGGCGTCGACCTTGTCTTTTTCGATCCACTGGCGCGCCATGTTGGTGCCAATGTCGGGCTTGTTCTGGTCGTCGGCGACCACGATCTCGATGTTCTTGCCCAGCACCTTGCCGCCAAAGTCCTCGACCGCCATGCGCGCGGCCAGCACCGAGCCGGGGCCGCCGTTGGCCGCGTAGGGGCCGTTCATGTCGCCCATCACGCCGATGCGCACGACATCGTCAGAGATTTGTGCGTGGGCGCCAGCGGCAGCCAGCATGGCGGTGCCCAGGGCCACGGCCATGCGAGAGAGGGTGAAGGTGTGCGTCATGCGAAGGTCTCCTTGCGGTGGTGAAAGCCGGTGTTTGCACTAAACTTGCCGGCCGGTAGGTTTTGAGGCACTGTAGCATCGCCGCCATGATCAAACAAGGGCTTGGCATCACCGCCGTGACTAGGGTTTTCCTGTGGTTGTGCATGCTGGGCGAAGAGGCGAGCGCCCGATGCAAAAAACGCAAGCCACCCTTGCAAAAATTGATGGCGGCGAACACCGCAGGCCTCGATAGACTTTTTGCCAACGGTCCCCAGAGACCGACCCTTTGATCCCTCTTGTTGTTGGAGACATCTCATGCGCATTCGTCAGTTCTTGCTTCGCACCCTTGCCGCCATCGGCCTGAGCGCCGCCGTGGTGGCCCAGGCCCAAACCACCCGCATCGTGGTGCCGTTCCCCGCGGGCGGTGGCACCGACCAGTATGCGCGCCTGCTCGCCAACGAATTGGGCAAGCGCGGCATGACGGTGATCGTGGACAACAAGCCCGGGGCCTCGGGCATTCTGGCGGCGGATTTTGTGGCGCGGTCCAAGCCCGACGGCCAAACCTTGCTGATGTCATCGCTGAGCACGCTGGCCAACAACACGGTGCTCTACGACAAGCTGCCCTACGATCCCAACAAGGACTTCACGTCCGTCACGCACATCGCCTACCAGCCCTCGATCCTGGTGGGGCGGGCCGATCTGCCCTACAAGGATGTGCGCGAGATGGTGGCGTTTGCCAAAGCCAATCCCGGCAAGATCAACCGCGGCTCGCCCGGCGCGGCCATCCTGACCAATCTGGCCCCGATGAAGTTCGAGCAGATGGCCGGTGTGCAGATCACCCACATTCCCTTTGCTGGCGATGCCCCTGGCATCCAGGCCCTGCTGTCGGGCACCATCGATGTGCACGGCACCTCGATCACCGGTCCGCTGGCACACATCCGCAGCGGCAAGCTGCGCGTGCTGGGCGTGATGGACACCCAGCGCATGTCACAGGTGCCCGAGGCGCCCACCTTCAAGGAGCTCGGTTTTGATGTGGTGGCGCAGCTCTGGTATGCGCTCTCGGCTCCGGCCAACACCCCGCGCGAGACCGTGATGGCGCTCAACCAGCGCATCAACCAGGTGCTGGTCGATCCCGAGTTTGTGGCGCGGGCGCGCGCCATCGGCATGGAGCCGCGGGGCGGCACGCCCGAGCAGCTCACGGCCTTCATCCGCGAGGAAGCACAGCGCTGGGTGCCGATGCTCGAGAGCCTGAAATTGCCGCGCGACACCTTCAAATAAGCCCGCAAACCGCGCCCCCTGGCGCGCCTGCGGCGATCGCAATCACGGCCGGTCTGTGCGGTTTGCCAGATCGGCCGTTTCGCTGTCCTGCAAGGCAGCGGTGAGGTAGTCGATGAAGACCCGCACCTTTTGCGGCAGCAGCACACCGGCGCGGAACACCGCAAACACGCCGTTGTCAAAGGTCGAGTTGGTCATGCGCCAGGCGTCCAGCAGGGTCACCAGGGCCCCGCTGTCCAGATCCTCGCGCACCGTGGGCTCGGCCAGCAGGGCAATGCCCAGGCCGCGCAGTGCGCTCTGGCGCAACACCTCGCCGCTGTTGGAGTGCAGCGGCCCCTGGATGGCCAGCTCGTGCACCCCATGCGCATCGCGCCAGAGCCAGGCGGTGGGCTCGAGCGATTTGCGATAGGTCATGCAGTCGTGCGCCAGCAGGTCCTGCGGTTGCTGCGGCACGCCGCGGCGCTGCAAATAGGCGGGACTGGCCACCAGCACATCGCGCACCGAGCACAGGCGGCGCAGGGCAAACGAGGAGTCGTTGAAGACGCCGGTGCGGATGTCCAGGTCAAAGTGGTGCTCGGCGATGTTGATCGGCTCGTCCGAGAGCATGAAGTCGATCTGGATGCCCGGGTGCAGCTGCGCAAAGCGTGGCAGCAGCGGGGCAATCAGGCGCATGCCGATGAGGGTGCGGGCGTGTACCCGCAAACGGCCCTCGGGGCGGCTGCGCGCGTCCTGGGCCTGCTCGCGCGCCTGCGCCATCGCGTCCAGGATGGCCTCGGCTCGGGGCAAAAATGCCTCACCGGCCTCGGTCAGGCGCAGCTGTCGGCTGGCCCGGTCAAGCAGCAACACGCCCAGGTCCTGCTCCAGGCTGGCGATGCGCCGCGACATGGTGGCCTGCGACAGGCCCAGGCTGCGGCCGGCGGCCATCAGGCTGCCCTTGCGGGCGGCGGTGACAAACATCTGCAAGGTCTCGATCGCCAGCATGTTGCAATTTCTGCAAGGTGGGTTTGCGCCCAAGAAGCGGTCACGCCTGGGGTGCCGCTCCTAGAATGAAAAAACAGTCCGTTCACAACGCAGGAGACCCCCATGGCCACCGATTTCGGCATTTTCCTTTTGCTGCAGCAGCGATCCTACAACAGGCCCTCGTTTGACATCGTGCACCAGGCGGTCGAGCAGGTGAAGGTGGCCGATGAGGTGGGATTTGGCGGTGCCTGGTTTGCCGAGCACCACTTCAACAACTACGGTCTGTGCGCCTCGCCGCTGCTGATGGCGGCGCATTGCGCGGGGGTGACCCAGCGCATCCGCCTGGGCTCGGGCGTGGTGATCGCGCCCATGTACACCCCCTCGCGTCTGATCGCCGAGGCGGCCATGGTCGACCAGCTCTCCAATGGGCGCCTGAACCTGGGCATTGGTGCGGGCTACCAGCAATTTGAGTTTGAGCGCTTTGGCGTGACCCTGGCCGAGGCCAAGGACCGCACGCTCGAGATGATCGACATGCTGGAGCTGGGCCTGACGCAAAAGCAGTTCAGCTACGCGGGTCAGTACTACCAGCAACCGCCCAGCGCCATCAGCCAGCGCGCGGTGCAGTCGCCCATGCCGCCGCTGTGGGTCACCAGCATGGACCCGGCCCTGATGCGCCGCGCCATCCGCGCGGGCCACCACCTGTTCATCTCGGGCTCCGAGGTGGGCCATGACAAGCTCAAGGGCGCGCGCCGCATCGTCGACCGCATCGCGCTCGAGGAAGGCCGCGATCCGGCCGCGCAACGCGTGGGCATGCTGCACTTTGGCTTTGCCAGCGACAAGCCCGCCGAGGTCGACCACTACCTGGACTGCGCCCGCTACCAGCGTCGCCTGGCGCTGAGCCTCAAAGAGCGCCGTGCGGCCACGAGCGACGACTACATGGTCGAGGAGACCCCGTTCCCCGGGGAGCCGACCCTTGAGGACATGCGCGCACGCCTGCCGGTGGGCCCGGTGGACACGGTGATCGAGCGGATGGTGCGCGACATCCGTGTGGCCGGCCCTTGCCATGTGGCGCTGCAGACGCAGTGCGGCGACCTGGACCATGCGACCATGCTGCGCCAGATCCGCCTGTGGGGCGAGGTCATCATCCCCGCGGTGCAACAAGAGATCGCCAACGACCCGCCCTATGTCTCGCCCTTGCTGGCCGAGGCGGCGGTGGCCGCTTGAGCCCCGCGCCCCGCGCCCCGCGCTTGGCATCGACATGATCCCCGCCAGCGTGTAAGGTGCACGCTGGCTTTTTTCTGGATATGGGCATGAGTGCTGCTGTGTTGCTGGATGTGCAATCGCACATCGCCGTGGTCCGCTTGGACCGCCCCCCTGTGAACGCGCTCGATCGCGAGACCCGCATGGGCCTGATCGCCGCATTTGACGAAATCTCCGAGCGCGAGGATGTGCGGGTGGCGGTGCTGACCGGCACCGGTCGGTTTTTCTGCAGCGGCGCCGACCTGCGCGACCGCCCCGACAAAAGCCGGCCCGGCGATTTTCTGGCGCACAACCGCGCCACCCGCGAGACGGGCAATGCGATTCGCGAATGCGCCAAGCCGGTGATCGCCGCGGTCAACGGCCTGGCCCTGGGCGCCGGCTTTGGCCTGATGGCCGCCTGCGACATTTACCTGGCCAGCGACACCGCCGAGTTCGCCATGCCCGAGATCAATGTGGGCCTGGCCGGGGGCGTGTCGATGCTGCGCACCTTGTTTGGCCGCTCCTACACCCGACGCTTGTTTTTCACGGGGGCCCGCGTCAAGGCCGCCGAGCTGTACCGGCGCGGCGTCCTTGATGAGGTGCTGCCGCCCGATCAGCTGATGCCCGCCGCGATGGCGCTGGCACAAGAGCTGGCGGCCAAGAGCCCCCTGGCCATGATGCATGCCAAGCAGGCGGCCAACATGATGGAGCTCATGCCCCAGCGCGACGGCTATCGCTTTGAGCAGAACATCACCATGGCGCTCTCGCGCACCGAGGACTCGGCCGAGGCGATGCGCGCCTTTTTTGAAAAACGCCCCCCCAACTTCAAGGGCCGCTAAGCGGCTGAGGCATGAACGCTTTTCCCGAATTGCAAGGCCGTGTGGCCTTTGTCAGCGGCGCCGGCCATGGCATCGGCCGCGCCACCGCGCGGCGCCTGGCGGCCGCGGGCGCCCTGGTGGGCGTCAACGACCTCAAGGCCGAGTTTGTGCAGGAGACGCTGGCGCTGATTGCCGCCGACGGTGGGCAGGCGGTGGGCGTGGTGCAGGATGTGGCCAGTCGCAGCGGCATGAACGCCGCGCTCGACCAGCTCATGGCCGCCAGCGGCGCTCGCCTGGACATCATGGTCAACAACGCCGCCTGGGTGCGCTACCAGGACCTGCTGGAGATCACGCCCGAGGTGCTGGACCGCATGCTCGAGATCGGCTTCAAGTCGGTCATCTGGGGCATGCAGGCCGCGGCCGAGCGCATGGCCGATGGGCAGGGCGGCTGCATCGTCAACGTGGCCTCGGTGGCGGGCCTGCGCTCGCCGCGCCGGGCGGTGATTTACAGCGGCATCAAGGCGGGGGTGATCGGCCTGACGCGGGCGGCCGCCGCCGATCTGGGGCCGCGCGGCATCCGCGTCAATGCGGTGGCACCGGGCGCCGTGCCGACCGAGGGCACGCTCAAGCACCGCGATCCCGAGCGCGATCGCCAGCGCGTGCAGCGCACGCCGCTGGGGCGTCTGGCACAGGTGGACGATGTGGCCGAGGCCATCCTGACCCTGGCCAGCGAGCGCAGCCGCTTCATCACCGCGCAGACCCTGGTGATTGACGGCGGCATGTCGCAGACCTCCTTGTGAACGCGGGCCGGCCTCGGCCAGCCGCCTCAGCGCATCAGAAAGCGCAGCAGCCGGTCGGTCAGCGGGCCGTAGGGCGGGAACATCATGCGCAGGGTTGACCAGCGCGCCTGGGTGAAGATGGGGCGCATCTTCGAGAAGGTCTCGAAACCCTCGCGGCCGTGGTAGTGGCCCATGCCCGATTCGCCCACGCCGCCAAAGGGCAGGTCGTCCTGCGCCACGTGCAGGAGCGCGTCGTTCACCGACACCCCGCCCGACATGACCTCGTCGATGTAGCGCCGCACCACGGCGCCGTCCTGGCTGAAGGGGTAGATGGCCAGCGGACGGGCCCCCGCCCGGATGCGCGCGATGACCTCGTCGTGCGAGTCGTAGGGCAGCACCGGCAGGATGGGGCCAAAGATCTCGCGCGTGAGCAGCCGGCTGTCGGCCGGCGGATCGATCACCAGCTGCGGGGCCAGGCGGTGCCGGGCGTCGTCTTGCTGCGCCCCGGGCAGCAGGCCCACCACCTGGGCGTGCGGGCGCACCTCGTCCAGCGTCTGCAAGAGGCGCTGGTAGGCCCGTGCATCGATCACCGAGCTGTAGTCGTCGCTGTCGAGCGAGGGGTAGCGCTTGGGCACGATCTCGCGCGCCAGCTCGACAAACTCGGCCAGGCGTTGACGCGGCACCCAGACATGGTCAACCGTGGTGCAGATCTGCCCGGCATTGAGGCACTTGACATAAAGGATGCGCTCGGCCGCCGTGCGCAGGTCAAAACTGGCGTCGATGATGGCCGGCGAGCGACCGCCCAGCTCGAGCGTGACCGGGGTCAGGTTTTGCGCAGCCGCGCCCATGACGGCGCGCGCGGTCTGGCCGCTGCCGGTGAACAGCAGGTGGTCAAAGGGCAGGGCGGAGAACTGCACCCCCACGCCGCCGGTCTCGTCAAAAAATTGCAGCTTCTCGCGCGGGAAGTAGCCGGGGATGTGCTGGATCAGGTAGGCGGCCAGGTGGCGCGAGTTCTCGCTCATCTTGACCATGGCCCGGTTGCCCGCCGCCAGGATGAAGGTCAGCGGCACAAAGCTGAGGTTGACCGGGAAGTTCCAGGGCACGATCACGCCGACCACGCCCAGGGGCTGGGGCTCGACCCGGTTGCTGGCCAGGCCAAAGGCCAGGCGGTCGATGTGGCGGCGCTGCGGACGCATCCAGCGGCGCAGGTGGCGGCGCGCAAAGCGGATGGCATTCAGGGCTGGGGTGATTTCGGTGATCAGGGTCTCGTGGCGCGAGCGGTGGCCGTAGTCGTCGCTGATGGCGCGCACCAGGCCTTGTGCATGGTCGCGCAGAAAGCGCTCGAGCTGGGCCAGATCGGCCAGGCGCTCTTGCAAAGAGATCACGGGGCGGGCCAGATAGGCCTGGCGCTGCAGGTGCAGGGCCTCGCGCAGCAAGGCGTCGGTCAAGGGGGGCGTGGCCGTCATGGTGGTATCCTTTTCACTCTGACAACCACCCATCTTAAACCCCGCGCCCTGCCGCTCCAAGCAGGGCCCGGCAAAGGCCGAAGGGCCGCAGGTCTTCGTTCATGTGCCAACTCCTTGGGCTCAACTGCAACACGCCCACCGACGTGAGTTTCAGCTTCACCGGTTTTGCCATGCGCTCCGGGCTGACCGACCACCATGCCGACGGCTGGGGGATCGCCTTTTTTGAGGGCACCGAGGCCGACCGCGGGCTGCGCCATTTTGTCGACCACCTGCCGGCCTACCAGTCGCCGATTGCCCGCCTGGTGCGCGAGTACCCGATCAAGAGCCGCCATGTGATCGCCCACATCCGCAAGGCGACCCAAGGCACGGTGGCCCTGGAGAACACCCACCCCTTTGTGCGCGAGCTGTGGGGCCGCTACTGGGTGTTTGCGCACAACGGCAACCTCAAGGATTTTGCGCCCCGCCTGGACCGGCACTTTCGGCCGGTGGGCGATACCGACAGCGAATACGCCTTCTGCTACATCATGCAGGAGCTCGATCGCCGCTTTGGCGGCGAGCCCAGCGTGGACGAGCTGTCCAACGAGCTGCGGCGCCTGGCCAAGGAGGTGGCGGCGCACGGGACCTTCAACTTCCTGCTCTCGAACGGGGTGGCACTGTGGGCGCACTGCAGCACCGATCTGTGCTTCATCGAGCGCAAGCACCCGTTTCGCCACGCCACCTTGCGCGACGGCGATGTCAGCATCGACTTTGCGCAATACACCCAGCCGACCGACCGGGTGGCGGTGATCGTCACCGCGCCCCTGACCACCAACGAGACCTGGACGGTGTTCGAGACGGGCGAGCTGCGGGTGTTTCGCGACGGGTCCAGCCGCCGCGTCTGAGGCGGCCGCGCCAGGCGCGGACCAGCGCCCCTGGGGCCACCGGCCGGGGTCGCCGACGTGGCATGCGCCAGCTGGGGGCCGGGGCACAATGCGATCACCCTGCGCCACCTGCCAGGGGCCGTGGCACGCGCCTGCGTCTGCCCCGGCATCTTCAAGGAGACCCTCTGTGAACGCCCCCCATGAATCCAAAGCCTTTGTGGCCGCGCAAGACATCCTGCCCGGGGTGCGCGCGCTGGCCGACGAAATGGTCGCCATTCGCCACCACATCCACGCCCATCCCGAGCTGGCCTTCGAGGAACACGCCACCGGCGACCTGGTGGCGGCGCGCCTGGCCGAGTGGGGCTACGAGGTGCACCGGGGGCTGGGGGGTACCGGCGTGGTCGGCACCTTGCGCCGTGGCAGCGGCCCCAGGCGGGTGGGCCTGCGTGCTGACATGGACGCCTTGCCCATCCAGGAAAGCACCGGCTTGCCCTACGCCAGCCAGCATGCGGGCAAGATGCACGCCTGCGGCCACGACGGCCACACGGCGGTGTTGCTGGCGGCCGCACGCCACCTGGCGCAGGATGGACACTTTGACGGCACCCTGCACCTGATTTTTCAGCCCGCCGAAGAGGGCCTGGGCGGTGGGCGCAAGATGGTCGAGGACGGCCTGTTCGAGCGCTTTCCCTGTGATGCCATTTTTGCCCTGCACAACCTGCCGGGCATGCCGGCGGGCCAGTTCGGTTTTCGCGCCGGGGCCTTCATGCCCTCCTCGGACACGGTCATCGTGACGGTGCGCGGGCGGGGGGGCCATGGCTCGGCGCCACACCTGTCGGCCGATCCGGTGGTGGCGGCGGCGCACATCATCGTGGCGCTGCAGACGGTGGTCTCGCGCAATGTCGATCCGCGCGAGATGGCGGTGATCTCGGTGGGCGCCATCCATGGCGGCGAAGCGCCCAATGTGATCCCCGACAAGGTCGAGATGAAACTCACCGTGCGCGCTTTCCGGCCCGCCACCCGCGAGATGCTGCGCCAGCGCATCACCGAGCTGGTGCAGGCGCAGGCGCAAACCCTGGGGGTGCAGGCCGATGTGGACTACCAGTGGCGCTACCCGGCCCTGATCAACGACGAGGCCTGCACCGCCTTTGCGCGCCAGGTGGCGCTGGACTGGCTGGGCCCCGAGCGGGTGCCCGCGCAGATCGAGCCCCTGACGGGCAGCGAGGATTTTTCTTTCATGCTGCAAGAGCGCCCGGGCTGCTATTTCGTGGTCGGCAACGGGGTGGGCGAACACCACCACACGGGCGGGTGTTCGGTGCACAACCCCGGCTACGACTTCAACGACGCCATCCTGCCGGTGGCCGCCAGCTACTGGGTGCAGCTGGTGCAGCGCTTTCTGGCGCCCTGAGGCCGGCGCGCGGTGTCAGTATCCCCGCAAAAAATCCAGCACGCAGGGGTTGAAGCGATCGGGCCGCTCGAAATAAGCGGAGTGGGCCGCGTGCTCGATCACCTGCAGCTGGCAGCCCCGGATGCGCGACTGCACCTCTTGCATGATGGCCACGGGCACGATGGGGTCGTGCTCGCCCACCACGATCAGGGTCGGGCAATCGATGTGGGATAGCGAGGCCATGTCGGTGAGCTGATCGGGCTCGTTGAGGGCGTTGAGCGCGGCCTGCCACGCCGCCCCGCGGCCTTGGTGAACGTTGGGGTTGAAGTGGTTGATCTGCATGTACAGCGCCGCCCGGTCGGGGTGGTGCTGCAAGAACCATGCGCCAAGCGAGCGCTGCTCGACGGTCAGCGCAGCCACCTTGTGCAGGCGCTCGCGCAGGATCTGCAGCTGCAGCGGGTGGTCGATGGCCAGCGAGGTGTCGCACAACACCAGCTGGCGCACCCGCTGTGGATGCCACAGCGCGGTGCGCAGCGCCACCATGCCGCCCAGCGACTGGCCCAGCAAGCTGGCGCGGTCAATGCCCTCGTGGTCGAGCAGGGCCAGCACATCGGCCACAAAGTGCTCGATCCGGAACTCGGTGAGGGGCGCCGGCGAGCGGCCAAAGCAGCGCTGGTCCAGGATCAGGCAGGTGTGCTCGCGGCTGAAGTCGGGCAGCTGCTGCCACCAGGTGGCCGCATTGGAGCCGGCGCCGTGCAGCATCACCAGGGCCGGGCCCTGGCCATGGCGCTCGTAGTACAGCTGGCGGCCCTGGTTGGAAAAGAAGGCCATGCTTATGGCGCCTTGAGGTTGAGGGCCTTGATGAGCTGGCCCCAGCGCTCGGTATCGGCCTGCAGCAGATCGGCATAGGCCTGCGGGCCATGGAAGACGGGCAGGGCGCCTTCGGCCTGCAGCTGCGCCCGGATGGCCGGTTTGTCCAGCGTGGTTTTGAGCGCTGCGTACAGCCGATCGACCACGGCGCGCGGCGTGCCCTTGGGCGCCGACAGGCCCGCATACGAGGTGGCCGTCAATTCCTTGAAGCCCTGCTCGGCAAAGGTGGGGATGTCGGGTTCGGTGGCGGTGCGCTGGGCGCTGGAGACGGCCAGCACCTTGAGCTTGCCCGCCTTGACATGGCCCATGGCCCCGGCGGGCGGGATGACGGTGATGGCCACCACCCCGGCCAGCACATCCTGCAGCGCCGGCGCGCCGCCTTTGTAGGGCACATGAACCATTTGGGTGCGCGTGGCGCGCTGCAACTGCTCCATCAACAGGTGACCGGTGCTGCCCGCGCCCGAGGTGGCGTAGTTGAACTTGCCGGGTTGCCTGCGCGCCTCGTCGATCAGCTGGGCAAAGCTCTGGATGCCCAGGTCGGTGCGCACCACCAGCCATTGCGGCCCTTCGCCCACGCTGCCGATGTGCACAAAGTCCTTGTTGATGTCATAGGGCACGTTGTCGAACAGGGAGGCCGAGATGGTGTTGACCATGCCGGTCATGCCCAGCGTGTAACCGTCGGGCGCCGCCTTGGCCGCTGCGGTGGTGCCGACGATGTTGCCGGCGCCCGGGCGGTTGTCGATCACCAAGGGCTGGCCCAGGGTGGCCGCCATGTCCTGCGCGATGGGGCGGATCAGCTTGTCGTAGGCGCCCCCAGGGGGCGTTGGCACGATGATGCGGATGGGCTTGCTGGGCCAGTCGCTTTGGGCGCGGGCGCTCAAGCCGCTCATGGCGGCCAAGGCCAGCAAAGGGGTTTTCAGCAGGGTGCGTCGCATGGGGGTCTCCTCAGATTTGGGGGTCGAGCAGCCAGCGAATGGGCGCTTGCAGGTCGCGCCACTCGATGCCCGAGGCCATGTGGCCGTAGGGGCTGTCGATCAGCTGTTGGCGCACGGGGATGTGCAGGGCCGAGAGCAGCGCCGTGGTCTCGGGGTCGGGCGGGAAAATCTTGTCGGTGCTGCACACCGCAAACCACAGCTTGCAGCGCAGCTGCGCCAGTTGCGCGCGCACATCGAACTGCTCGGCGGCATGGGCCAGCACCACCAGGCTCATGGGGTCAAAGCGCTCGGCCCACTGCTGGCATTGCGCCTGCATGCGTGCATGCCGCTCGGCCGGGTCGGCATAGCGCTCGGCATACAGGCGATCGAGCCCATAGTCCTGCATGGTTTGCCAGCGGATGTTGAACAGGGTGCGCACCATGCCCCCATGGGCGCGGTACTGGCCGCCATGCCACTCGTCGCTGGCGGCCAGGCGCGCACGCTGGCCTTGCGCGCTCAGGCCCTGCGGGTGGCGCAGGCCGCTGACCACCGCGCCGATGGCGTCCACCCTCTCGGGAAACTGCAGCGCCCATTGCAGCGCCTGCCAGCCCCCGTACGAGGGACCAAGCACCGCGCGCAGGTGGCGCACGCCAAGCTGCTGCAGCAAGGCGTGCTGGCTGCCCACAATATCGGCCATGCACAGCGCCGGAAAGTCCGCGCCCCACACGGCCTGACCGGGCGCCCGCTCGGTGGCCGGGCCGGTGCTGCCAAAGGACGAGCCCAGCATGTTGATGCAGAACACCGCGTAGCGATCGGTGTCGAGCGGCCCCCCCGGACCCAGCAGCGGCGCCCAGCTGCCTTCGGCAGTGTGGTGCGTGGGCGAGAGCATGGAGGGGCCCGAGGTGTAGCCGTGCGTGACCAGGATGGCGTTGTCACCTGCTGCATTGAGCTGGCCGTGCTGCACATAAGCCAGCTGCACGTCGGGCAGCACCACGCCGCTTTGCAGGCGGTACGCGCCAATCGATTGAACCGTCACCATGCTCAATCGGCCGTGATGCCGGCGGTGCGGATCACCTGCGTCCAGTTGTCGGACTCTTTGCGCACAAAGGCGCTGAACTGCTCGGGCGTGGACGCCACGACCACCGCACCGGTGGCCTCCTGCTTGGCGCGGAAAGGGCCTTGCATGGCCTTGATGGCGGCGGCATGGATGCGCTCGACCACGGCGCGCGGTGTGCCAGCAGGGGCCGACAAGCCGGCCCAGGCGGTGGCCTCAAAACCGGGCAAGCCCGACTCCTGCACCGTGGGCAGATCGGGGAACACGGGATTGCGGCTGGGGCTGGTGATGGCCAGCGGCACCAGCTTGCCGGCCTTGGCCAGGGGGATCACCGCGTCCTGGTTGATGAACATCACCGGCAGCTGGCCGGCCAGCACATCGTTGAGCGCTGGCGCGCCGCCTTTGTAGGGCACGTGCACGATGTCCAGATTGGCGCGCTGCTTGAGCATTTCCATGGCCAGATGCCCCGAGCTGCCATTGCCCGAGCTGGCGTAGTTGAGCTTGCCCGGGTTGGCGCGCACCTGCTGCACAAAATCGCGCATGCTGCGGATGCCGCTGGCCGGGTGCGCCACCAGGATGTTGGCGGCGTAGACCATTTGCGTGATGTGCACAAAGTCGCGGTTGATGTCGACCCCGGCCTTGGGGTTGAGGGCCAGGCTGGTGGCGTTGCCAATCCAGGTCATGTGCAGGGTGTGGCCATCGGGCGCGGCGCGGCGGCCTTGCTCGGCCGCGATCACGCCGTTGGCACCGGGCTTGTTGTCGATCACCACCGGCTGGCCCAGCTCCTTGGCCAGGGCCTCGGCCATGGCGCGCGCCAGGTTGTCGGAGGGGCCACCCGGGGGCGCGGCCACGATCAGGGTCACGGGGCGGCTTGGAAAGCCTTGGGCGAGGCTGCTCAGCGGGGCCAGGGCCAGGGCCGAGAGGCCCAGCGCAGCCGCGCGCAGGCCCAGGCGGCGTTGAGGGGAAGCAGGGCGCATCGATGTCTCCGGTGTGTGGTGCCGGCCATCATGCATGGTCGCCATGTATCAATCCAATGAAAAAAACCCACAAGTCATTAGAATCACTAATATGAACCAACCCAGCGCCACCAGCTTGTTGAACCGATTGCTGGCCCGGGGCAAGCTGCGCCACTTTCAGGTGCTCTTGCAACTGGCCGAGTTGGGCAGCGTGCAAGGCACGGCCCAGGCCATTGGCATGACGCAGTCGGCGGTCACGCAAAACCTGGCCTATCTGGAGCGGCTGCTGGAGACGCCGCTCTTCATCCGCCATTCGCGGGGGGTGCTGCCCACCCCGGCGGCGCAGGCCCTGATGCCGACGGTGCGGCAGTGGATGCAGGGCATTTCGCAAGGCGCTGACGCCCTGGCCGCGGCCCGCCGCGAAGGGCGCCAGACCCTGCGCCTGCTGTGTTCGAGTTCGGCGCTGTCGGCCTTGTTGCTGCCGCGCATGTCGACCTTTGTGCGCACGCATCCCGACATCCGCATCGAGCTCCAGGAGGCCGAGGGCGAGGACTTGTTGTTGGCCATCGCCCGCGAGCAGACCGATCTGGTGGTGTGCCGCCAGCCGCCGGTGGTGCCGGCCGGCTGGGGCTTTGTGCCCCTGGTGAGCGATCGCTTTGCGGTGGTGGCGTCGCCGGGCGATCCGCTGCTCGGCAAGCGCCGCCTGTCCTGGGACCGGTTGCAGGCGCGCCAATGGCTGCTGTCGTCGGTGCACACGCAGGCGCGCCAGCGCTTTGAGGCCTTGTGCAGCAACTGGCCCCAGCCGCCCGATCTGTTTGCCGTGGTCACCCGATCGCTGCCGCTGGCCGCGGCCCTGATCCGCGAGCATGGTCTGCTGGGTTTCATGCCCCACAGTTTTTTGCAACCCCTGCTGGCGCACGAGCATTTGGTGGCGCTGGATGTGCGCGCCGACCTGGCCATGGCCCCGATCGGCCTGCTGCAGCCCCTGAATTTGCAGCGCGAGAGCGCGGCGCGCTTTGCCGCGTTCTGGATGGCGCCAGCGGCCTAGGCACCGGGCAGGTGACGCAGCAGCACATCGGCCAGGTATTCCGCGGCCGGGGTGAGGGGCAGATCGGCGCGCCGGGCCATCACGATGGCCGGTGCCGGCAGCACTTCGCGCAGGGCCAGGGGATGCAGGAGTTCCCGCGTCATGGGGTTGTCCATCCACTGCCGGGGCAGCATGGCCAGCAGATCGGTGCGTGAGAGCGCCACCAGCACGGTCATGGCGGTGCGGGTTTGCAGCATCACCCGGGGTGGCCCAAGCCCGTGCTCGCGAAACAGGCGCGCCAGATCGTCCGCCGCATTGTGGTCGATCGCGGTGGTGGCCCATTCGGCCTCGGCCAGGGCCTTGAGGCTGCGCACCCGCGCCAAGGGATGGCCTTTGCGGCTGACCACCACGCGGGTGTTCTCGCACAGGTGCTGGATCTGCAGGCCGGCGCGCGGTGCCTGCTGTGGGGCAGCGCCCAGGTAAAAGTCCACGCTGCCCTCGCGCAGGGCGCTCTCCACGGCGGGCAGCAAGGCCTCGTTGATCTGCAAGCGCACCTTGGGGTAGGCCCGCCGGAACACCGGCAGGGCCGCGGGCAGCATGCCCACATGGGGCATGACCGACAAGGCCACCGAGACCGTGCCCTCGTAATCCTCGCGCGAGAGGTGCAACTCCTCGCGCGCACGGCGCGCCTCGTGAACGATGGCGCTGGCCCGGACATGAAAGCGCCGCCCCTCTGCGGTCAGCACCATGCCGCTGGTTTGCCGCGCAAACAGCGCCACCCCCAGGTCTTTTTCGAGCGCGCGCACGCTGCGCGTGAGCGCCGGTTGGGGCATGTCCAGGCGCCGTGCCGCCGCGCGCAGGCTGCCGTGTTCAACGATGGCCAGCAGGTGTTGCAACTGCTCGAGTTTCATGGCGCGGTCCGGGTGGAGGGGGGAGACAGAGGGGATGCCATTATCGAATCACTTTGCAAAAAACACCATCTTCTATGAATTGCCTGCGCCACCTACAGTGCGCTGGCGCCATGGCTGGTGCGGTCCATGCTGACCTTGGCCACAGAACTCAACCAGGAGACATCCGATGAAGACTTTGTTGAACACACGCCCGGACAAGTGGCGTCGTTGGGTCGGTCTGGCGCTGTGCACAGCGCTGGGGCTGGCGGCCAGTGGGGCCATGGCGCAAACGGCCGCTTGGCCCAATCGCCCCATCAAGATGATCGTGCCCGCCGGTCCAGGGGCGGCGCCCGACGTGGTGGCGCGCCTCCTGGCCGACCGCCTGTCGGCCGCCTGGGGCCAAGGGGTGGTGGTGGAGAACCGGCCCGGGGCCGGCGGCATTCCCGGCATGTCGGCGCTGGCCCGCTCGGCGCCCGATGGCTACACCATCGGGTTTGTGCCGGCAGCCATGGGCACCATCACGCCACTGGTCTACAAGAATCCGCAGTTCAATCCCGATACCGATTTGCTGCCGGTGGGCACGGTGGGGATCAGCCCCCTGATGCTGGCGGTCAATGCCAGCACCGGGATCAAGAGCCTGGCCGATCTGGGCCGCCATGCCAAGGCCCAGCCGGGCAAGGTCAACTTTGCCGCCGCGCAACTCAATTCCTTGCCCCATCTGGCCGGTGAGATGGTCAACAAGCTGGGCGCCATGGGCCTGTACACCGTGCCCTATCCCGCGCCGCCCGCCGCCGTGACCGCGGTGCTGGCCGGTGACGCGACCCTGACCGCCGACGGCATTCCTGGGCTGCTGCAGCATGTGCGCAGCGGCAAGCTGCAGGCCCTGGCCGTGACCTCGGCCCAACGCCTGCCCGGCCTGGATTTTCCGACCGTGGCCGAAACATTTCCGGGCTACGAGGTGGTGGGCTGGTTCCAGCTGATCATGCCGGCCGGCACGCCAGCGACGGTTGCCGAGCGGGTCAACGCCGAGCTCAACCGGATCACCCGCCAGCCCGATGTGGTCGCGCGCCTGGCCGACTTTGGGGTCTACCCGCGCCAGGACACGCTGGCCGGCAGCCGCGAGTTCTTTGTGGCGCAGCAAAAGGTGGCGCGGCGCCTGGTCGACGAACTCGGCATCACGCCGCAGTAAGCCCACCCATTCACATCGGCACGATCTGCCCTGGGCCCGGGGGGCCTGGGTTGCGTTCGTGCCCTCACGCAGGAGTGCAGCATGCAAGCAAGAAAAAAAGCCTTGGTGACCGGTGGCGCCACCGGCATTGGCCGCAGCGCGGTCTTGGCCTTGGCCCGGGCCGGTTTTGACGTGGCCTTGGTTTATGGCAGCTCGGCGGCGGCGGCCGCCGAGGTGGTGGCACAGGCGCAGGCGCTGGGCGCCCAGACCCTGTGCCTGCAGTGCGATGTGAGCGATGAGGCGGCGGTGCGCCGCACCATGGCGCAGATCGACGCGCAATGGGGGCGGCTCGACGCCCTGATCAACAACGCGGGCACCACCGCCAACTGGAAGGTCAAGGACCTGGAGAGCCTGCAGCTCGATGAGTGGGACCGGACCTTTGCGGTGAATGTGCGTGGCACCTTCCAGGTCTCGCGCGCGGCCGTGCCGCTGCTGCGCAAGGGCCAGGCGCCCAGCATTGTCAACACGGCCAGCATCGTCGGCCTGCGCCCGGGCCCGCAACCCTTGCCCTATGCCGCCAGCAAGGCGGCGGTGGTCAACCTGACCAAGACCCTGGCCTGGAACCTGGGCCCCGACATCCGCGTCAACGCCGTGGCCCCGGGCTGGATGGAGGGCGAGTGGATGGAGCGCATGCTGGGCGAGAAATACGACACCTTGATGGGCGCACGTGCCAAGGCCACCCCGCTCAAGCGCTGCGTCACCGCCGACGATGTGGCCGAGGTGATGCTGCAACTGATCACCGGCATGTCCTTTGTGACCGGTGAGGTGGTGGTGATCGACGGCGGTTTCACCAGCTCGACCTGAGGAGTCTCAAGATGTTGAATGGTGTGGTTCCCTTTCCCCCCGAGGCCGCCGCGCGCTACCGTGCCCGCGGTTACTGGCAAGATCGATCGATGGCGCAGGAATTGGCGCAGGTCTTCGAGCGATATGCCGATCGCGTGGCCTTGATCGACGGGCCGACGCAGCTGCGCTATGCCGACATCGATCGGCTGAGCACCAACCTGGCCTTGAACCTGCTGGCACTGGGCCTCAAGCCGCTGGACCGGGTGGTGCCCACCCTGCCCAATGTGCACGAGTTTGTGCTGCTGTATGTGGCGCTGCAGAAAATCGGCGCGATTCCGATTGCGGCGCTGGTCACCCACCGCTTTGCCGAGATCGATCAGTTTGTGGCGCTGTCGGACGCGGCCTGCTGCGTCTACCCGGCGCACAGCGGCGACTTTGCCTTCTCGCCCATGATCGAGCGGGTGCAGCAGGCCCATCCCCGCATGCACCTGCGCCTGGTGCTGGGCGAGGCCGGGCCGGGCGAGCACTCCCTGCGCGAGCTCATCGACCGGCCGGCGACGCTGCCGCTCTCGCGCTTGCACGAGATCCACATCGACCCCACCGACCCCTGCATCTTTCAGCTGTCGGGGGGCACGACGGGCATTCCCAAGCTCATTCCGCGCACGCACAACGACTACGCCTTCAACTCCAAAGCCGCCGCCGAGGTCACGGCGCTCGATGGTGACGCGGTGCTGCTGCTGGTGCTGCCCATCGCCCACAACCTGCCCCTGGCCTGTCCCGGGATCCAGGGCTTTTTCTTCCACGGGGCCAAGGTGGTGCTGCACGCCAACACCCGGGCGGTGGACATGTTTGGCCTGATCCAGCAACACCGGGTGACGCATCTGAAGGTGGTGCCGGCGCTGCTGATTCGCCTGATCAACGATCCGCAGGTGGGGCAGTTTGACCTGTCGAGCCTGCGCCTGATCCAAAGCGGCGGCCAGCGCATGCAGCCCGAGGTCCGTGCCCGCACGCGCAAGCTGATCCCGGGCGTCTTTGTGCAAGAGAACTTTGGCATGTCCGAGGGCACGCTGATGTTTGTGCGGCACGACGACCCCGAGGAGGTCAAGCAGGAAACCTGCGGCCGCCCGGTGTGCGAGGACGACGAGGTCCTGCTGCTCGACGACGATGGCCAGCCGGTGCCCGATGGGGCGGTGGGCGAGTTCACCGTGCGTGGGCCCTACACCTTGCGCGGTTACTTTGGTGTGCCCGAGTACAACGCGCGCCAGTTCACGCCCGACGGCTTTTACCGCTCGGGCGACCTGATGCGCCGCCATCCATCGGGCAATTACATCGTCGAGGGCCGCAAGAAAGACCTGATCAACCGCGGCGGCGAGAAGATCAGCGCCGAAGAGGTGGAGAACCTGATCCTGATGCACCCGTCGGTGCAGAACGTGGCCTGCGTGCCCATGCCCGACCCCAAGATGGGCGAGAAGATGTGCGCGTTTGTGATCCTCAAACCCGCGCAGACCCTGGACCTGCCGACGCTGGTGGCCTTTTTGATGGACAAGGAGATCGCCCGCTTCAAGCTGCCCGAGCGGCTGGAGGTGCTGGCGGACTTTCCGGTCTCGACCTTTGGCAAGGTCTCGAAAAAAGCCCTGGGCGAGCAGATTGCCGCCCAGCTCGAACGCGAAGCGGGCGCAGGCGCCTGAATTCACCCACACAAGGAGTCAAGTCCCATGCGCATCATCGATTTGCACTGCTACCCCGGCACCCCGACCTGGATCGAATCCCAGGGGCCGTATCCTGCTGAACTGGCGCGCTACTGGCGGCGCGAGTGGGTGGGCAAAACCGAGGACGAGGTGGTGGCCGAATTTGCCAGCGCGGGCGTGCAAGCCTGCCTGGTGGCCCTGGACCTGGAGACCACGGTGGCAGCGCCGCCGTGCACCAACGAGTACGTCCATGGCATGTGGCAGCGGCACCCCGAGCGCATCCTGCAGTGCTGGGGCGCGGTCGAGCCCGCCAAGGGCGAAATCGCCATCCGGCAGGTGCGCAAGGCGGTGCAGGAGCTGGGCTTTATCGGCTTTCACTTTCACCCCATCATGCAGCACTTTGCGGTGAGCGACCGGCGCCACTACCCGCTCTTTGAAGAAATCGCGGCCCTGGGCGCGGCGGTCATGATCGATGTGGGCACCACCGGCATGGGCGCGGGCATGCCTGGGGGCAACGGGGCCTTGATCCGGCATGCCCATCCCCAGCACATCGACCAGCTGGCGGCCGATTTTCCGCAGCTCAAGATCCTGATGGCCCACCCGGGCTGGCCCTGGGTGGACGAGGCCACCGCGGTGGCCCTGCACAAGGGCAATGTGTATTGGGAAATGTCCGGTTGGGCGCCCAAGCACTTTCCCGGCAACCTGAAGGTCGACATCCGGGGGCGCTTGCAGGACAAGATCATGTTTGGCAGCGACTACCCGAGCCTGCCCTACGAGCGCATCCTGCGCGAGTGGGATGAGCTGGGCTACAAGCCCGAGGTGATGGAGAAGATCATGCACGGCAACGCCGAGCGGGTGCTGGGCCTGTGAGCCAGGCGCCGGTCTTGCTTGAGACGCGCCCCGCCGACGGGGTGGCCTGGCTGCGCCTGAACCGCCCCGAGGTGCTCAATGCCCTGAACCTGGCGCTGCGGCAGGCCCTGGCCGAGGCGTTCACCCGTCTGGATGCCGATCCGCAGGTCCGGGTGCTGGTCATCAGTGGCGGCGAGCGGGCTTTTTGTGCCGGGGCCGACCTGGGGGAATACGTCGACGCGGATCCGGTCGAGCTCCTGCAACGGCGCATGGACCTGTTGTGGGATGCCATCGCCCAGTGCCGCAAACCGGTCATCGCCGCGGTGCGCGGCCACGCCTTGGGCGGCGGCTGCGAGCTGGCCATGCACGCCGACATCCTGCTGGCCGCTCAGAGCGCCCGTTTTGGGCAGCCGGAGGTGCGCATCGGCATCATGCCGGGCGGTGGGGCCACCCAGCGCCTGGTGCAGGCCCTGGGCAAGTTTCGCGCCATGCAGCTGCTCATGACCGGCGAGCCCATGGATGCGGCCCAGGCCCATGCGGCGGGTCTGGTGAGCGAATGCCTGGAAGACGCCGCGCTGGAGCCCCGTGCCTTGGCCTTGGCCAGCGAGCTGGCCAAGCGCCCGGCCCAGGCCTTGCGCCTGATCAAGGAGGCGGTGCTGCATGGCCTGAGCGCAGGCTTGGCCCAGGGCCTGGCCCACGAGCGTGCCCTGTTTCACCTGGCCTTTGCCACCGCCGACAAGACCGAGGGCATGCAGGCCCGGCTGGCCCGGCGTGAACCGGTCTTTCAACACCGCTAGCCATGAGCGCCACGGCCCCTGACCCATCGATCCCGACCGACCTGGCGGCGCTGCGGGCGCAGTTGCGGGCCTGGGGGCGGGCGGCCAGCCTGCCCGATGTGCAGGCGGCTTACGCCCCCTGGCATGCCTGTGCGCCCGTTTGCCCGCACGAGCTGATCACGGACGTGGCCTATGGCCCGCACGCGCGGCATCGCTGCGATGTGTATCGGCCGCTGGCGCCGTCGGCCAGCCCCCGCCCGTGCCTGCTGTACCTGCACGGCGGCGGATTTGTGCGTGGCGACAAGTCCATGCGCGCCGCCCTGGGGCGCTGGGGTGCCGCACAAGGCTGGGTGACGGTGTTGGCCAATTACCGGCTGGCACCCATGGACCGCTGGCCCAGCGGCCCCGAGGACGTGGCGCGCTGGTGGTCGTGGTGGCAGCTGGCCGCCCAGCGCTATGGCGGCGCGCCAACGCAGACCGTGCTGATGGGCGAGTCGGCGGGCGCGGCGCATGTGGCCGCCGCCTGCCTGATGCGCCGCTTTCAACCCGCCAACTGGGCACCGGCGGGCGCCGTGCTGCTGTCGGGCCCTTACGACGCGGGGCTGGAAGCCCATGCCCACAAGGCGCTCGAGATAGCCCAGCCGGATGTGCGCAACGAGGCCTATTTTGGGGCGGACCGCTCGCACTGGGCGGCGGCGAGCATCGTGCGCCAGGTCGATGCGGCGCCCCCCCGCCTGCTCCTGGCCTGGGCCGAGATGGACCTGCTGCAGATGCAGGTGGCTGGGGCCGATTTGTGGGCCACCCTGGCACGCCGCACCGACCCGCCGCCCGAATTGGCCTGTTGGATCGGGCACAACCATTTTTCGGCCGGTGCCTCGATCGGCACCGCCGACAGCGCCGTCGCCGACCGATTGGCGCAGTTCCTGCAGTCGCTGCAGCCCAAGGCCCTGGCTTAGGCCTCTGCGCCCAGCCGGATCACGCCGCGCCAGGGCAGGGCGGGGTCGGGCTCGTGATCGGCCACCAGCACCGCATGCCGCGGTGATGCCGCCCCTTCCTGCAAGACCTCGCGCAGCACGCCCACCGACGCGCGGTCCAGCGCGGCATAGGGCTGATCGAGCGCCAGCACCGGGGCGCCGCTGGCCAGCAGGCCGACCAGCGCCACCTTGCGCCGGGTGCCGGTCGAGAGCATGAACAAGGCCTTGTCCCGGTGCGGCGCCAGACCCAGCGCATCGGCCAGGTCCTGGGCCAACTCGGCGTCCCAGCTGGGGTGGTGCGTGCGCAGGCGCTGCCAAACCTCGTCCGGTCGCAGCGCATCGTCCCCGGGCAGGCGCAGGTCCTGCCAGGCGGCCCAAGGGCCGCTGCGCGTGCCTTGCGTCAGCGCCAGGTCCCCGGCCAGCACCCGCAGCAAGGCGGTTTTGCCGCAGCCCTCGTCGCCACACACCGCCCACAGGCCCGGGCCCAGCTGCAGCGACAGGTCTTGCCACAAGCAGCGGCCGTCGGGCGCGCGCAGCCCCGCACCCTGCAGGGCCGGCCAGGACGGGGAGGGCGTGGGGGATGCGTTGGGCGTCGGGGCACTCATGGGAGGCGATGGTAGCGCAGGGGCGGTGTCGCCGTCCTGCGCCGTGGGGGCTGCAAAAGGTGCGCTTTCGTACGACAATCGCCGCTTTTGCAAGGAGCTGGCATGTACGAATCCCTGGCGCTTTACATCGATGGCGAATTTCTGGACGGCGAAGGCCGTCTGACACAGCCGGTGCTCAACCCGGCCACTGGCGAGACGCTGGGGCATCTGCCCCATGCCAGCACCGCCGACCTGGACCGCGCGCTGGCCGCGGCGCAGCGCGCGTTTGCCAGCTGGCGCCACAGCTCGCCCATGGAGCGCAGCAGCATCTTGCGCAAGGTGGGGGAACTCAGCCGCCAGCACGCCAAGGCGATTGGCCGCAACATCACGCTGGACCAGGGCAAGCCCCTGGCCGAGGCGGTGGGCGAGGTGATGCGCTGCGCCGACCACTGCGACTGGCATGCCGAGGAGTGCCGCCGCATTTATGGCCGGGTGATTCCGCCGCGCCTGCCCAATGTGCGGCAAATGGTGCTGCGCGAGCCCATTGGCGTGTGCGCGGCCTTCACGCCCTGGAACTTTCCGTACAACCAGGCGATCCGCAAGATTGCCGCGGCCGTGGGCGCGGGGTGCACCATCGTGCTCAAGGGCTCGGAGGATGCGCCCAGCGCGGTGGTGGCCATTGCCCGCCTGTTCCATGAGGCCGGTTTGCCGCCCGGGGTCTTGAACGTGGTGTGGGGGGTGCCGCACGAGGTGTCGGAGCACCTGATCGCCTCGCCCATCGTGCGCAAGGTGTCGTTCACTGGGTCGGTGCCCGTGGGCAAGCGCCTGGCGGCCTTGGCGGGCCAGCACATGAAACGCATCACCATGGAGCTGGGCGGGCATTCGCCGGTCATCGTGTGCGAGGACGCCGACATCGAGCGCGCCGCCACCATGCTGAGCGCCTCCAAGTTCACCAACGCGGGCCAGGTCTGCGTCTCGCCCACGCGTTTTTTCATCCAGAACGGCGCCTGGGACCGGTTCATGGCACGCTTTTTGGAAGCCAGCCGCCAGATCAAGGTGGGCAACGGCCTGGATGCCGACACCCGCATGGGGCCGCTGGCGCATGCGCGGCGGGTCGAGGCCATGGCGCAGTTTGTGCAGGACGCGGCCGCGCGCGGCGCGCGCATCGAGCTCGGGGGCGAGCGCATCGGCACGGTGGGCAATTTCTTTGCGCCCACGGTGCTGGTGGCGCCGCCCGATGACGCGCAGATCATGCAGGCCGAACCCTTTGGCCCGGTGGCCGCCTGCGTGCGCTTTGCCGATCTGGACGACGCCATTGCGCGCGCCAACAGCCTGCCCTATGGCCTGTCGTCCTACGCCTTCACCAGCTCGACGCGCAACGCCTTGCGCATCCAGAACGGCATCGAGGCCGGCATGGTCAACATCAACCACTTTGGCCAGGCCCTGCCCGAGACGCCGTTTGGCGGCATCAAGGACAGCGGCATTGGCAGCGAAGGCGGCACCGAAACCTTTGACGGTTACCTGGTCACCAAGTTCGTCACCCAGATGGACTGAGCCCGTCGGCCCGGGCGCTGTCGCCAAGGTGTTGGGCGCGCAGCGGCGCATGCCCTAGACTGCGCCGATGTCTTGGATGTCCCAACGGTTTGCGGCGGCCCAAGCCGTCACCAAAGGCGTGATGGTCAGCGTGCTCGTGGCCATCACCGCCACCTTCATCTCCACCCACCACGGCGGTCCGGTCCTGCTGTATGCCCTGCTGCTGGGCCTGGCCTTCAACTTCCTGAACGAGCAGGCCGGGGTGGCCAAGGGCGTGGGCTTTTGTGCCCGCACCCTGCTGCGCCTGGGCGTGGCGCTGCTGGGCGCGCGCATGACGATTGGGCAGGTCATGGCGCTGGGCCCCACCACCGCCTGGCTGACCGTGGCCGGGGTGGTGCTGGCCATCGGCACGGGCCTGCTGCTTGCACGCTGGTTGCGCCGGCCGGTGGACGAGGGCCTGTTGTCGGGCTGCGCGGTGGGCATTTGCGGCGCTTCGGCCGCGCTGGCCGTCTCGGCGGTCCTGCCCCCCACGCGTGAGAACGAGCGCTTTACCCTGCTCACCGTGATCGGCGTGACCCTGATGTCCACCCTGGCCATGATCGTCTACCCGCTGCTGGTGCAGGCCATGGCCTGGTCGCCCACCGATGCGGGCATTTTCCTGGGCGCCACCATCCACGACGTGGCGCAGGTGGTGGGCGCCGCCGGCACCCTGGGCCCGCAAGCGGCCGACAGCGCGGTGGTGGTCAAGCTGCTGCGGGTGATGCTGCTCACCCCGGTGGTGATGCTGATCGTGCTGTTCCAGCGCCAGCAGGCCAGCGCCGACGCGCCCGCGGCCTCCTTGCCCATCCTGCCGGGTTTTCTGATTGGCTTCATCAGCCTGATGCTGCTGGCCAGCGCGGGCATGCTGCCGCCGCTGGTGGTGCAGACGGCCAGCGATGTCTCGCGCGGGCTGTTGGTGGTGGCCATTGCCGCTGCGGGCGTCAAGACCAATGTGCGCGAGATCGTGCAACTGGGCTGGCGACCGGCGGCCATGATCATCACCGAAACCGTGGTCCTGGCCCTCTTCATCGCCCTGGGCATGCTGGTCTTCCATTTGGCTTGACGGGCGCGGGCAATGCCCTAAGATGGGGCGTTGCCCGATTCCCCATCCCCTGCATGAGCGCCCTGAGCCCCACCTCTTGTGACCCCTGGCTGACCGCCTCGTTTGCCGCCTTTCGCCATGCGCGCGGCCACGAGGCGCCGCTGCCGCCCGAGACGGCCGATCAGCGCGATGCGTTGTGTGCCGCCGTGTGCCAGGGTGATCTGGCGCGTGCCGAGGCCATCTGCCAGGCCCATGCGCACGCGCACCCCACGGGGCCCTCGGGCCTGTCGGCCCTGGTGCTGCCCACCGTCTACCGCATCGAGCAGGACTGGCAGACCGATCAGCGCAGCTACGCCGACACCCTGTTTGCCTTCTGGAACCTGCAGCGCCTGGTGCAACGCCTGGACGTGCTGGCCAGCGCCCGCACACCGGCCACGGCCGGCGCCAGCGGCGGCCGCATCCTGCTGGCCACGGCCCCGGGCGAGGTGCACCAGCTGGGCGTGCTGGTGGTGGGGGATCTGTTTCGCAGCCACGGCTGGCACGCCAGCACCCTGATCGCCGAGCGCGCCGAGGTGCTGTTGCAGGCGGTGCAGGACGAGGCGCTGGATGTGCTGGGCCTGTCGGTCGGGCACGACGCCACGCTGCAAGGCCTGGCCGACTTGCTGCGCCGCCTGCGCGCGTGCAGCCGCCACCCCGGCCTGCAGATTGTGCTGGGCGGCAATGTGTTTGGCGCACCGGTGCGGCAGTACGATTGGCTGGGCGCCGACCACATCGCCCTGAGCGCCACCGACGCCCTGCAGTTTTGTGCCGCGGTGCGCCGCCCGCAGGCCCACTGACCCCCCCATTCCCCAGGCCCCACCATGAACGCCTACAGCCGCCCCTATGCGGTCCCCATGCCGGACCTACCGGCCGACGGCGTGCGCCTGTGGGCCGAAAAAAGCCAGGACCTGGTCTTCATGCTCGACATGCAGGACCGCATCCTGTCGGTGTTGCACAGCGAGTTGTTTGACGCGCAGGACGCGCACCACTGGCTCGGCCTGAACCTGCAGGCGGTGTTCAGCCCCGACACCCAGGCCAAGGTGGCCCTGCTGCTGGCCAACGACGCGGCGCGACCGGGCTGCGATGCCCGCTGGCGCCACCTGAACCTGCAAGCCGCCGATGGCCGCAGCCTGCCGGTGCTGGCGCGCTACCTGAGCCTGCCGCCGGCCCATGGCATGCCCACCCGCACCGTGCTCTTTCGCGACCTGCGGCCCATGGAGGCGATGACGCAGCGCTACATCAACGCGCATCAGGACCTGGAGCGAAGCTACCTTGAGCTGCGCTCGCGCCTGGCGGCCTTGCCCGCGCCCTGGCCTGTGGCCCCGGTGCCCGATCTGGTGGCGCGCATCAAGCAGACCGGCTATGTGCAGGTGATGGACGAGGTGGTGCAGTCCCTGGAGCGCCAGTGCCTGCAAGCCCTCTTGCACGAGGCGGGCGGCGACGCTCAGCGCGCCGCCGATCTGGCCGGCTGCAGCCTCGAGGACTGGCAGCGCCGCCTGGCCGCGCTGGGCCAAGACCCGTCCGGGGCATAGCCCTCAGCCGGCCACCGGCAGCTGCGCCCAGTCGGTGGTGTAGGGCGGGGTCAGGCGTTGCTGCTTCATGTGCCAGCCCGGGCGGCGCTCGTGCGTGGTGCCGCTGCTGCACAGGGCCAGGGTGCCGCGGCCAAAGCGCTGGTTGAGCTGGTCCAGCGCCTGCATCAGGCGCTCGCGGCCGGGCGGGGGCGCGGCCTCCAGGGCCAGGGTGTGTTGGGCGTGACGCTGCGCCTGCAGGTCCAGCAGCATCACCCCGGCCTTGGCATAGCGATAACCCGGGCGGTAGGCCTGCGCCAGCGCCTGCAGGGCCGCGTGCGTGATGGCCGCGCTGTCGGCGCTGGCCGGGTGCAGGGGCGCCATGCGCCAGCCGCTGTACTGCGCATCTTGCGCCCGGAACGGGCTGGTGCGCACAAACACCAGCACCTGTCCGGCCAGGCCCGCCTGACGGCGCAGCTTTTCGGCCGCACGCGCGCAGAAATGGCTCACCGCCTGCGACAGCTCGGCCAGCGTGGTCACCGGCTGGCCAAACGAGCGGGTGCAGGCAATCTGCTGCTTGTCGGGCGCGATGTCTTGCAGGTCCTGGCACGGCACGCCCCGCAGCTCCTGCACCGTGCGCGCCAGCACCACGCCCCAGCGCCGCTGCACCCAGGCCGGGTCGGCCTGCGCCAGCGCCTGCGCGGTCTCGATGCCGCAGGCCTGCAGCTGCGCGCCCAGGCGCCGCCCAACGCCCCAGATCTCGCCCACTGGCGTGGCCGCCAGCAGGTCTTGCTGCTGCGCGTCCGTCAGGGCGCCCAGGTGGCACACCCCACCCAGCGCGGCCGGGTAGCTGCCCGGCTTGCGCTCGGCATCCTTGGCCACATGGTTGGCCAGCTTGGCCAGGGTTTTGGTGGCGCCAATGCCGATGCAGGTGGGCAGGCCCGTCCACTGGCGCACCCGCGCGCGCAGGCGCTGGGCGCGTTGCACCAGGTCGCCCTGCACACCGCCCAGGTCGATGAAGCATTCGTCGATCGAGTAGATCTCTTGCCGGTGCCCCAGCCCCGCCGCCAGGCTCATCATGCGGTCGGACATGTCGCCGTACAGCGTGAAATTGGCCGACAGCGCGACCAGGCCCTGCGCCTGCAGATGGCGGATCTCGAACCAGGGCGCCCCCATGCGGATGCCCAGCGCCTTGGCCTCTTCGGAGCGGGCGATCGCGCAGCCGTCGTTGTTCGAGAGCACGACCAGCGGCACCCCCTGCAGGCTGGGCCGGAACACCCGCTCGCAGCTGGCGTAGAAGTTGTTGCCGTCGAGCAGGGCGATCATGCGATGTGCTGGTGGATGTGGGCCACGACCACGCCCCAGACCTCGACCTGCTGGCCCTCGCGCGGGACGATGTCGGGGTAGGTGGGGTTCTCGGGCTTGAGGCGTATGCGACCGCCGCGCAGGTAGAGGCGCTTGCAGGTGAAGTCGCCGTCGATCACCGCCACCACGATGTGCCCGTGCTGCGGCCGGATGGCCTTGTCGACCAGCACCACCGAGCCGTCCAGAATGCCCGCGCCCTGCATGCTGTCGCCGCGCACGCGCACAAAAAACGTGGCCTGCGGGTGGCGCACCAGCTGCTTCATGAGGTCGATGCGCTCGACCTGGTGGTCCTCGGCCGGCGAGGCAAAGCCCGCCGCCACGCGCGCCGTCACCGCCTGCACCCACTGAGGGGGCAGTTGCAGCGCCACCGGGGCGTCGCGCCAAACATCCAAATTGCGCATATCCATCATACCTGTATATTCATACAGCATGATACGCGCACACCCGTGCGCTTGTCCAGTCGGGGGGATCAGCTCAGGCGATCGAGGCGCACCATCACCAGCGCCAGCGCCAGCAGGCACACCAGCACCAGCGGCATCACCGCCTGCAGGCCGGCCCAGGTGGCCCACAGGCCGAGCGCGGCGGGCAGCAGGGCGCCGGCGGCATACGAGGCCAGCATCTGGCGGCTGATCATGCGCACCACGTCCGGCGCGGCAAAGCGGCGCGCGGTCTCGTGCATCATCGACGGGAAAATCGGCGCGCAGCCCAGCCCCATCAGCGGCAGGCCCAGCAGGCTCAGGCCCGGCACGCCGCTGGCAAAGAGCAGGGCGCCGGTGCTGGCCACGCCCAGGCCCAGGCGGATCCAGGCGCGGTTGGACAGGCGCGCGGCCAGCACCCCCACCAGCACGCGGCCCAGTGTGATGGCGCCAAAGTACACCGACACCCAGGCGCTGGCGCTGGCCTTGTCCAGACCGCGCGCGCCCACCAGCACGCTGGCGGCCCACAGGCCGGTGCCCATCTCGGCGCCCACGTACAGAAAAAACCCGAGCGGCGCGAGCCAGCGCGCGTGCGGATGGTGGGTGCGCGCGGCCTCGGCCGCCGCGGCCTGCTCGCTGGCCGCAGCGTTGGGGGCATGCGCCCAAAGTTTGAGCTGCCACCACAGCAGCGCCGCCAGCAGCAGCTGCAGGCCGGCAATGTGCAGGATGCCCAGGCGCCAGCCCTGCGGCAGCGCCAGGCTCAGGCCCATGATCAGCGGCCCGCTGGTCGCGCCCACGCCCCAGCAGGCGTGCAGCCAGTTCATGTGCCGCGCCGGGTAGTGCTCGGCCACAAAGTGATTGAGGGCCACATCCACCGTGCCTGCACCCACCCCCAAGGGCACCGCCGCCAGCACCAGCAGGGCCAGCGACGGCGACTGCGACCAGGCCAGCAGCGCCAGCCCGGTCAGCAGCCCGCTGCTGGCCACCACCCGGCCGGTGCCCAGCCAGCGCAGCAGGGGCGCACAAAAATGCGCCGACAGCGCGGCCGAGATGGTCACGGTGGCGCTGATCAGGCCCACCGCCGCCAGCGGCTGCAGCAGGTCTTGGCGCATGGCGGGCCAGGCCACGCCCAGCAGGCCATCGGGCAGGCCCAGGCTGATGAAGGCCAGGTAGATCAGGACCAGCAGGGCGGGCATGCGCGTCAGGACAGCACGCGGCCGGGGTTGAGCAGGCCGTGCGGATCCAGCGCCTGTTTGATGGCGCGCATCATCGCCAGCGCGGTGGGGTCCTTGTAGTGCGGCAGCTTGTCGGCCTTGAGCTGGCCCACGCCGTGCTCGGCGCTGATCGAGCCGCCGTGGCGCTGCACCTGGTCAAACACCAGGGTGTTGACCCGCTCTTCCTGCGTGGCCAGAAAGGTCGGTCCGTCGGCGCCCTCGGGGGCCTGCACGTTGTAGTGCAGATTGCCGTCGCCCAGGTGGCCAAAGTTGACCAGGCGCACGCCGGGCAGCGCGCGCTCGAGCAGGGCGTCGGTCTCGGCCACAAAGTCGGCAATGCGCGAGATCGGCAGGCTCACATCGTGCTTGATGTTCAGGCCCTCGTCGGACTGCGCCAGTGGAATGCTCTCGCGGATGTGCCACAGCGCGCGCGCCTGCGCCAGGTTCTCGGCCACCACCGCGTCGCTCACGCAGCCCTCGTCCAGGGCCTGCGCCAGCAGGGCCTCCAGGCGGGTGCGCGCGTGCTCGGCGCTTTCGCTGTCGGCGTTTTCCAGCAGCACGCACCAGGGGGTCTCGCGCCACAGCGGCACGCGCTGCTGTGGGTAGTGGCGATCGACCAGCGACAGCGCCAGCTGGCCCATCACCTCAAAGCCCGTCAGCGCCGCGCCCAGGTGCTGCTGCGCCAGGCCCAGCAGGCGCACTGCCGCTGGCAGGCTGGGCACCGCGGCCCAGGCCGTCAGCGCGGCTGCCGGCTGCGGGAACAGGCGCAGGCTGGCCGCGGTGATGATGCCCAGCGTGCCCTCGCTGCCAATCATCAGGTGGCGCAGGTCGTAGCCGGTGTTGTCCTTGCGCAGGCCGCTCAGGCCGTGCCAGACCTCGCCTTGCGCGGTCACCACCTCCAGCCCCAGGCAGAGGTCGCGCGCATTGCCAAAGCGCAGCACCTGGGTGCCGCCGGCGTTGGTGGCCAGGTTGCCGCCAATCGTGCAGCTGCCCTCGGCCGCCAGGCTCAGGGGCAGCAACAGGCCGGCCTGTTCGGCCGCTTCCTGCAGGTGCTGCAGCACGCAGCCGGCCTCGGCCACCAGGGTCAGGTTGTCGCGGTCGATGGCACGGATGCGGCGCAAGCGCCCGGTGCTCAGCACCACCTGGCGCCCGCTCGGGTCGGGCACGCCCCCCTGCACCAGGCCGGTGTTGCCGCCTTGCGGCACGATCGACGTGCCCGCGGCCGCGCAGGCGCGCACCACCTGCGCCACCTGCTCGGTGCTGTCGGGGCGCACCACCGCCAGCGCGCGGCCGGTGTGGCGCTTGCGCCAGTCGCGCTCCCAGGCGCTCAGGTCGGTGTCGGCCGATTCATGGGTCAGCACATGTGGGGCGCCGCAGATCTGGCGCAGGGTGTCGAGCAGATTGTTCATGCAGCGGATTCGTCGTCTTGGCGGGCCGAGCGCGGACGGCGCGGCCCCAGTCGGGTGCGGACATGCAGGGCGGTGGCCATGAACAGGCCCAGGCACAGCAGGCCCTGCAGGCCGGCCAGCGCGTTGACCGGCCAGGGGTCGCTCCAGCCGCGCACCACCGCCTCGGTGAAGTACAGCCACACCACCAGGCTGACCCAGCGGTAGGTGTACATGCGGTGCTTGAGCAGACCCGCCAGCGGCACGCACAGGGGCAGCACCTTCAGGGCCCACCACGAGCCTCCCGGGCGCAGCGGCGCCAGCCACAGCTCCCAGGCCAGGCCCAGCACGATCAGGCCCAGCAGGCTGCCAACGGCAAGCCGGCGTATCCACAGCAGGGCGGCTGGGGCAGTGGCAGGGGAAGAATTTGGGGGCAGGGGGCTGGGATGGGACATGGCGGTGGCATCATACCGGGCATGCCGCACACCCCCCTGTCCCAGGCCGATTCCTCGCGCTCGCTTGACGCGGCGCGCCAGGCCGTGCGCCTGGCCGCGGCGGCCTCCGACCGCGCCCAGGGCTGGTGGCAGGAAATGCGCGATGTGCGCTGGGGCCAGATGCTGGCGGTGCTGCGCGCGCGCTTTCTGGAAGCCCGCCTGGGCGTGAGCGCCAGCTCGCTGACCTTCACCATGGTGCTGGCCCTGGTGCCCTTGTTTGCCGTGGCCCTGTCGCTCTTTACCGCCTTCCCCATGTTTGGCAAGTTCCAGGACACGGTCCAGCGCTGGCTGGTCGAGAGCCTGGTGCCCGAGAGCATTTCGCGCCAGGTGCTGGGCTATCTCACGCAGTTTGCCCGCAAGGCCAGCCGCCTGGGGGTGGTCGGTCTGGTGGCGGTGGTGCTCACCAGCGTGGCCCTGATGGCCACCATCGAGCGCACCCTGGGCCAGATCTGGGGCGTGCAGCGCCGCCGCCGCCTGGCCCAGCGCGTGCTGCTGTACTGGGCCGCCATCACCCTGGGGCCGCTCATCCTGGGGGCCAGCCTGGGCATCACCTCGTATGTGGTGGCCGCTTCGCGCGACGTGGCGGTCTGGTTGCCCGCCATGCTGCGCTGGCTGCTGGACTCGGTGGAGTTTTTGCTGCTGGCCCTGTGCATTGCGGGCCTGTACTTCTATGTGCCCAACGCCACGGTGCGCTGGCGCCATGCCTTCACCGCCGGCGTGCTGGCGGCCCTGGGCATCGAGCTGGCCAAAAAACTGCTGACCCTTTATCTGGCCGAAATCCCCACCTACTCGGCCATTTACGGCGCGTTTGCGGTGGTGCCGATCTTGCTCGTCTGGATTTACCTGGCCTGGCTGGTGGTGCTGCTGGGCGCCGTGGTGGCGGCAAGCCTGCCCGAGATGGGCCGCCACGGCCTGCGCCGTGCCGATGCGCCGGGCGATGCCCTGCGCGTGGCCCTGCAGGTGCTGCAGGCCCTGGACCTGGCGCGCCAGGACGGCCGCAAGGGCCTGACCACGCCGACCCTCATGCACGCGCTGCGCCTGCGGCACCAGGACCTGTCGTCGGTGCTCGAGACCTTGCAGGCCCTGGACTGGATTGGTGTGCTGCGCGACGATGGCGGGGCGGCCGGGTCGCGCCTGGTGCTGCTGGTCACGCCCTCCGAGACGTCGCTGGCCCCCCTGGTGAACGCGCTCATGCTGCAGCGCCCTGCCACGGGCGCCGACCCCCTCTGGCAAGCCCTGCAACTCGATCGCCTGACGCTGGCCGACGTGCTGGCCCGGGGGGCGACGCCAGCCCACGCGGCCTGAGGCCTGGCTGCGGCGCCAGCGCGCTCAGAAGGGGATGCGCCCCGTCCAGATGTCCTTGTACATGACCCAGTCCCCCATGAAGCTGTAGAGCGGGCGCTTGAAGCTGGCGGGTTTGTTCTTCTCGAACACAAAGTGGCCCACCCAGGCAAAGCCATAGCCGCACAGCAGGCCGTACAGCAGGTATTGCGGGCGGCCGGTGGCCAGCAGCATGGCCAGGCAGACCAAGGACAGGGTGCTGCCCACAAAGTGCAGGCGGCGGCAGGTGCGGTTGCTGTGCTCGCGCAGATAGACGGGGTAGAACGCCGCGAAGCTGCGCAGCTCGGTGATGTCGGTGCTCATGCAGGTCTCCTGTGAATGGAAAAGGGGCTCAGGCCAGCAGCTGGCGCAGACCATCGAGCACCCCGTCGGGTGCCTCGGTCATGAGGGAGTGGCCGGCCGGCAGGGTCAGCACCCGGGCCTGGGGGGCCAGCCGGATCAGGCTTTGCGCGGCCCGTGGCGGCGTCATCTGGTCGGCGCTGCCCAGCACGAACAGCGTGGGGCATTGCACCCGGGCCATGGCCGCTTCGCCGCCGCTGTAGCGGTCGCAGGCCAGAAAGCCGGTGTGGAACACGTTCACCTGCGGGTTGCTGGCCAGCACGCGGCGCATCAGCGCACGCAGACCGCCGTACAGCCAGGTGCCTGGCCCCAGGGCCGAGGGCGGCGGCGCCAGCGTCGAATGCGAGAACACATTGACCATGGCGATGGCTTTCTCGGGCGCGTGCAGGGCGCTGTCGAGCAGCGCGGGCGAGACGCGCATCGGGCTGGCCACGCCCACCATGGCCAGGTGGCTCACGCGCTCGGGCGCTTGCGCCGCGGTCTCCAGGGCAATCAGGGCGCCAAAGCTGTGGCCCACCAGCGCGGCACGCGCCACGCCCATGGCGTCCAGCAGGGCCAGCACGCTGGCGCTGGCGGCTTCCACGCGCTCGGGCGGCGGGCCGCCGCTGCGCCCATGCCCGGGCAGGTCGATGGCCAGCACATTCCAGCCATGGTGCGCCAGGTAGCGGCTTTGCAAAATCCAGACGCTGTGGTCGTTGAGCACGCCGTGGATGAACACCACCGTGGGGCGCGCCGGGTCAAAGGGCTTGCCACCGGTGTAGGCGTAGAGCTTGTGCTCGGGCAGGTCGATCTGCATGCTCAGGCCCCCGCTTTCTCGGCCGCCTTGAGGGCCCGTTTGAGGTCGTCGATCAGGTCGTCCGGGTCTTCCAGGCCCACTGACAGGCGGATCGTGCCGGGGCCGATGCCCGCACCGGCCAGGGCCTCGTCGCTCATGCGGAAATGGGTGGTGCTGGCTGGGTGGATCACCAGGCTTTTGGCGTCGCCCACATTGGCCAGGTGGCTGAACAGCTTGAGCGCTTCGATGAAGGCGCGGCCCTGCGCGCGGCTGCCCCGGATGTCAAAGCTGAAGACCGAGCCCGCGCCACGCGGCAGCAGGCGCCGGGCCAGCGCATGGCTGGGGTGCTCGGCCAGCAGCGGATGGCCCACCCGCGCCACCAGCGGGTGCGCGGCCAGGAACTCGACCACGCGCTCGGTGTTCTGCATGTGCCGCGCCATGCGCAGCGGCAGCGTCTCGATGCCTTGCAGGATCAGCCAGGCGCTGTGCGGGCTCAGGCAGGCGCCAAAGTCGCGCAGGCCTTCGCGGCGTGCGCGCAGCAGGAAGGCGCCGACGGTGCTCTCTTCGGTGAAGACCATTTGGTGAAAGCCCTCGTAGGGCGCACTCAGCTCGGGAAAGTGGCCGCTGCGCTCCCAGTCAAAGCTGCCGCCGTCGACCAGCACCCCGCCAATCACCGTGCCGTGTCCGCTCAGAAATTTGGTGGCCGAGTGCATCACCAGATCGGCCCCATGCGCCAGCGGCTGCATGAGCCAGGGCGTGGTCATGGTCGCGTCCACCAGCAGCGGCACGCCCGCCTCGTGCGCCATGCCGGCCACCGCCGGGATGTCCAGCACCTCCAGCCCAGGGTTGCCCACCGTCTCGCCAAAGAACAGGCGCGTTTGCGGCCGCACCGCGGCGCGCCAGGCGTCCAGATCACCCGGCGCCACAAAGGTGGTCTCGATGCCAAAGCGGCGCAGGGTGTAGTGCAGCAGGTTGTGCGAGCCACCATAGAGCGCGCTGGAGGCGACGATGTGGCCGCCTGCGCCCATCAAGGTGGCCACCGCCAGGTGCAGCGCGGCCTGGCCGCTGGCCACGCTCAGCGCGCCAATGCCGCCGTCCAGCGCCGCCACGCGCTGCTCCAGCACGGCATTGGTCGGGTTGCTGATGCGGCTGTAGACGTGGCCGGCACGCTCCAGATTGAACAGGGCGGCGGCATGGTCGCTCGACTCGAACACAAACGAGGTGCTCAGGTGGATCGGGACGGCGCGCGCGCCGGTGCTGGGGTCGGGGCCGGCGCCCGCGTGCAGGGCCAGGGTGTCAAAGCCGGGATCGGCGTAACCGGGCATGGTCATCTCCAACAGACGATGGTTTGAAAGTCGCGCGCAAGACGCCGCGGGCATGATGCGCACCTGCGCCAGGGCCTTGCCTCTGGCATTGTGGGCTATTATTCCCAGCATTGTCCGCCGCCACCCGAGAGCCGTCATGAAAGTCAGCGACATCCTTCGCGTCAAGGGCACCACGCTCTACACCGTCCAACCCGAGGAGCGCCTGGCCGATGCCGTGGCCATCATGGCCGAGAAGGACATCGGCTCGCTGGTGGTCATGGCGCACGGCGATCTGGTGGGCATGCTCACCTTTCGCGAGGTGATCGCGCAGCTGGTGCGCGGTGGCGGCCAGTTGGGCGATGCGCGGGTGCGCAGCGCCATGGACGACGCCCCCATGACCTGCACCACCGAGACCGAGCTCGACGAGGTGCGCCGCATGATGCTCGACCGCCATGCGCGCTACATGCCGGTCATGGACCAGCGCATGCTCATGGGCGTGATCAGCCTCTACGATGTGGCCAAGGCGGTGGTCGACAGCCAGAACTTCGAGAACCAGATGCTCAAGGCCTACATCCGCGACTGGCCCGAGGACGCGCCACCGGCCAGCGCCTGAGGCGGGCCCGCTCGGTCCGAGCCCCCCTGGCGTGGGATAATCGCGCCATGAGCGGCAATACCATCGGCACCCTGTTTGCAGTCACCAATTTTGGCGAGTCCCACGGTCCGGCCATCGGCTGCGTGATCGACGGCTGCCCCCCCGGCCTCGAGCTGTCCGAGGCCGATATCCAGCACGACCTCGACCGTCGCCGCCCCGGCACCAGCAAATTCGTCACCCAGCGCAACGAACCCGACGCGGTGCAAATCCTCTCGGGCGTTTACCAGGGCAAGACCACCGGCACGCCGATTGCGCTCCTGATCCAGAACACCGACCAGCGCAGCAAGGACTACGGCGACATCCTGCAGACCTTCCGGCCAGGTCATGCCGACTACACCTACTGGCGCAAATACGGCATCCGCGACCCGCGCGGGGGCGGCCGTTCCTCGGCACGCCTGACGGCCCCCACCGTGGCCGCTGGCGCGGTGGCGCGCAAGTGGCTGCGCCAGCTGCACGGCATCGAGGTGCGCGGCTGCATGACCCAGATTGGCGAGGTGCCCATCGGCTTTGAAGACTGGGCCCATGTGCCGCAAAACCCCTTCTTTGCGCCCGTGGCCGATGTGAGCGCCCTCGAGGACTACATGAACGCGCTGCGCAAAAGCGGCGACTCCTGCGGCGCGCGCCTGCGCGTGACCGCCACCGGCGTGCCCGTGGGCCTGGGCCAGCCGCTGTATGACAAGCTCGACGCCGACATCGCCTACGCCATGATGGGTCTGAACGCGGTCAAGGGGGTCGAGATCGGTGCCGGCTTTGCCTGCGTCACGCAAAAGGGCAGCAGCGCCGGCGATGTGCTCACCCCCGAGGGGTTTGAGGGCAACAACGCCGGCGGCGTGCTCGGTGGCATCAGCACCGGGCAGGACCTGGAGGTCTCGCTGGCCATCAAGCCCACCAGCTCGATCCTGATTCCGCGCCCCACCATCGACGCCAGCGGCGCCAGCACCGAGGTCATCACCCGCGGTCGCCACGACCCCTGCGTGGGCATCCGGGCCACACCGATCGCCGAAGCCCTGCTGGCCCTGGTTCTGATCGACCATGTGCTGATGCACCGCGCGCAGTGCGCCGACGTGGTGCACGCGCTGCCGCCCATTGCGGCGGGTCGCCCCTGAAGGCGCCGGCATGCGCCTGAGCCGCAACCGCCACAGCCTGTGGCCGTTTGCGCTGATGTCGGCGGCCTACTTCGGGCACATCGGCTTTTTCAATCCCTTCCTGCCGCTCTGGCTCAAGGACATGGGCCTGGGCCTGGTGGCCATCAGCGCCTTGACGGCCATGCAGGCGGCCACCCGCCTGGTGGCCCCATTTGGCTGGGGCTGGCTGAGCGATCACCTGGGCCAGCGCGAGCGTTTGCTGCGCTGGTGCACCTTGCTGGCCCTGCTGGCGGCGCTGCTGCTGATGTGGCCCTGGCCCCTCTGGGGCACCACGCTGGTCTTGCTGGTGCTGTTTGTGCACACCAGCGCCCTGATGCCCATGACCGAGGCCGCGGTGGCGCAGCGCGTGAGCCAGGACGGTCAGTTCGACGCCCACCGCTACGGCCGCGCGCGCCTGTGGGCCTCGGTGGGCTTTCTGGTGTCGGTGCTGGCCGCAGGGTACTGGTTCGAGCGCATGGGCACGCACCACTTTCCGCTCTTGGGCGCGCTCACGCTGGGCCTGGTCTTGGTCACCGCGCTTTTGCTGCCGCGCAGCCCGCGCAAGCCGCCGCATCCCGTTGGCGCCAAGACCCCGCCTGCGCGCATGCGCGACTGGCTGGGCAAGCCGCTCACACGCTGGTTTTTGATCAGTGTGGTGGCGCAGGTGCTGGCCCACATGGGCATCTACCAGTTCTTCTCGCTCTACATCGACAGCCTGGGCCACGCCCGCTCCAATGTGGGCATGCTCTGGGCGGTGGCGGTGCTGGCCGAGATCGTCTGGTTCTTTTTCCAGGCCCGCTGGTTCTCGCGCCTGAGCCTCTCGGGCTGGCTGCGCCTGTCGGCGGCGGTGGTGCTGCTGCGCATGCTGCTCACCGCTGCGGCGGGCGAGCACCTGTGGGTGCTCTGGCTGGCGCAGCTGCTGCATGCCGTGACCTTTGGCGCCCACCACACCGCCTGCATGGCCTGGCTGGCGCAGACGGTGCCGACGCCCTTGCAGGGCCGGGCCCAAGCCCTCTACAGCGTGCTGGCCTATGGCCTGACGGGCTTGCTGGGCGGTTTGCTCGGCGGCCTGCTGTCGGAGCATCTGGGCTTGCGCGCGGTGTTCTGGGCCTGCACCGCCGTGGCCTTGCTGGCCCTGCTGGCGGCGCACCGCCTGCAAGGTCTTCTGCACCCCCCACGCCCCAAGGAGAGTTCGAGATGAGCGTTGTTTGGCAGCCGGTTCAGGCCTGGCCGCAGGACTGGCAGGCCCAGTGGCCCGCCCCCTGGCAGGATGCGCTGGCACCGGCCTGGCAGGCCCGCACCGTTTGGCAAGGCAGCCACACCGTTTGGCACCGCTGGGGCCCGCTGGCGGCGCCCGCCCTGTTGCTCTTGCACGGCGGCAGCGGCAGCTGGATGCACTGGGCGCGCAACATCAGCGCCTTGCTGGCAGCGGGTTACCAGGTGCTGGCGGTGGACCTGCCGGGCAGCGGCGACTCCGAGCTGCCCGAGGGCGCGCTGGACGCGCCCGATTTGCCGCCCCATCTGCACGCCGGTCTGGCCCAGATCTGGCCTGCGCAGCGCCCGCCGCTGGCCTTGCTGGGTTTTTCCTTTGGGGCCCTGACCGCCGCCTTGTGGCTGCAGGCGCATCCGCACGACGCGCAGGCCCTGGTGCTGGTGGGCACGCCGGGCCTGGGCCTGAACTCGCCCGAGCGCACGCCGCTCAAGGGCTGGCGCCACCTGCCGCCCGAGCAGCACGCCAGCGTGCACCGGCACAACCTGCTGGCGCTCATGTGTGCGCACGAGAGCACCCTCGATCCGCTGGTCATGGCCCTGCATGCGCACAACGCCGGGCGCGATCGGCTCACGCGGCGGCGCATCTCGCGCACCGATGTGCTGGCGCAGGCCTTGCCCGATCTGAAACTGCCGGTGGCGGTGCTGTTTGGTGCGCTGGACGCGCTGTATGTGGGCCGCATGCACGAGGTGCAGGCCTTGCTGCAGGCGCGCCTGCCCGATTTGCGCGCCTTCGAGGCCTTGCCCGATGCGGGGCACTGGGTGGCCTACGAAGCCGCCCCTGCGTTTGAGGCCGCGCTGCTGCGCAGCCTGCAGGCGCTGGGCCTCAGGCCTTGAGGGCCTGCACGGCCGAGACCGCGGCGCGCAGACCCAGCAGGTAGCTGTCCACGCCAAAGCCGGCAATCTGGCCGCGCGCAATGTCGGCAATCACCGAGTGGTGGCGAAAGGCCTCGCGCGCATGGATGTTGGACATGTGCACCTCGATGATCGGGCACTTGAGAATGGCCAGCGCGTCGCGGATGCCGTAGCTGTAATGCGTCCAGGCCCCGGCGTTGATCACCACCGCCTCGGTGCCGTCCTGGTGCGCCTGGTGGATGCGCTGCGCCATCTCGCCTTCGAAATTGGTCTGGTAGCACTCGACCTGCGCGCCCAGTTCCTGGCCCAGGCGCTGCAATTGCTGGTTGATTTCGTCGAGCGTGATGGTGCCGTAGGTGGCCGGATCGCGCTTGCCGAACATGTTCAGGTTGATGCCGTGCAAGGTCAGGATTTTCATGGGCGAAATGGGCTGATGACAAAAGGGGGGCAGGGCGCTGCCCAAGCCCGATTGTCCGGTATTTCGGGCATCATGCGGCTTTTGTCTTTGCAAGGAGTTGCGCATGCCGGCCCCCCTCAAACTCGACCTGGTCTCGGACGTCGCCTGCCCCTGGTGCGCGGTGGGCCTGTCGTCGCTCTTGCAGGCGCTCGACCGCCTGCAAGGCCAGGTGGCGGTTGAGCTGCACCTGCAGCCCTTCGAACTCAACCCCGACATGGGCCCCGAGGGCGAGGACCTGATCGAGCACCTGCAGCGCAAATACGGCGCTTCCGAGGCGCAGCTGGCGGCCACCCGGGCGCAGATCAGCGCGCGCGGCGCCGAGGTGGGCTTTGCCTTTCGCCCCGAGGGCCGCGGCCGCGTCTGGAACACGCACGACGCCCACCGCCTGCTGCACTGGGCCGGCCTGATGCCGGACGCCGGCGCGCAGCTGCGCCTGAAGATGGCCTTGCTGCGTGCCTATCACGGCCGCGCCGAATGCATGACCGACGAGGCCGTGCTGCTGGCTTGCGTGGCCGAGGCCGGCCTGTCGCAGGACGAGGCACGCGAGGTGCTGGCCAGCCAGCGTTACCACCAAGCGGTGCAGGATGCCGAGCGCTTCTACCAGCAAGCGGGCATCCGCTCGGTGCCCGCGCTGGTCATCAACGACCGCCACCTGATCTCGGGCGGGCAACCCACCGAGGTGTTCGAGCAGGCCCTGCGCGAGCTGGCCGCCAGCGATGCCCTGGCCTGAGCAAGCCCAGCGCCGGCAGTGGCTGGGCGGGGCCTGGCGCAGCGCTTGCGGGCTGGGCCTGCTGGGCGCGGCCTGGCCCCTGCAGGCCGCGGCCGATGCGGCCCTGGCCGAGGCCATTCGTGGGGGCGCGGTGCTGCTGCTGCGCCATGCCCAGACCGAGGCCGGCCTGGGCGACCCGCCCGGCATGCGCCTGTCCGATTGCAGCACGCAGCGCAACCTGTCGGATGCGGGCCGCGCCCAATCGCGCGCCCTGGGGGCTTGGTGGCG
>JBEBDJ010000046.1:0-2730 GCA_041157045.1 Pseudomonadota bacterium | reverse complement strand
TTTGACGGTTCGGATGAAGACTCGGTTCGGCTCAGTATTCATCTGCGGTACAAGCGATGCGTGCCTTTCAGGGACGCCTTTATCGCCGCTCTTGAGATAAACCGAGCAGTTCCCCATCGCTCATTTCATGATGGCTAACGCCGAGTTCACGACACATTGCCGTCTATGGCCAGCCGCATGGGGCAGGCGGGCTGATTCAAGGCGAATTTCCGGGCGAAGGGTTGCGGTAGCGGTTCCAGCCCTCGCGATCGCTGGGGCGGAAGCGGTCGCTGTCGGCGCCGCCATCGCGGCGCAGGCCAAGCAGCCAGTCCTGCCCCTGCTGGCGCACCCCACTGGCGCGCACGTTTTGCGACACCAGGTCCCGCACCTGGATGCCCGGCGGCAGCACCAGCCGCGCCGCCTCCCAGCGCAGGGTGCGCAGTGCCTGCGCATCGTCGCGCAGCACCAGGCGGCGCTGCGCCTCGTCCACCGACACCACCGTGCCATGCCAGGTCATCACCAGGGGTTGGCTGGGGCCCCCGCCCCATCCGACCAGGTGCCCTCATCGTCCTGCGTGCTCAGGCAGGTGATGGCGCTGGCCCGCACCACCAGGGTGTTGGCCTGGCGCTGCGCCTGGATGCGCACCACACGACCTTCCTGCAAGCCGCTGGCTGGGCAGCCCTGCAGGGTGGCGGATGCGGCATCCACGGGCACCTCGCGCACCTGGAAGCTGCTGGCATCCACCCAGTCGCTGATCGGGCCAATCAGCTGAACCTGCGCGGGGGCATCCGCCAGCCACACCAGGGCGCTGGCCTTCAGCACCCCAGCCTCATCCAGGTCACCGGTCACGGTGGCCCAACGCCCGCTCTCCAGGGTCACGTCGGGCAACAGCGCTTGCGCGTTGATGCGCTGGTCGTCGATGCGTAACCCGGGCCCTTGCACATCGGCCAAGGGGCCGGTGATTTTCATGGCCGTGCCTGGCGACACGCTGGGACGCGCTTGCATGGCCACGGCCTGCAAGCGGTTGCCGACCATGGCGCCGCTGAACCGCCACCATTGGCCCACACTGGGGCCAGGGCCCTCGGGCGTCAGATCGCTCGAATCCACCAGGACCTGCCCCGGCAACGTCCAAGCGCTGGGAGCGTTGCCAAGGGCCAGGATGGGGGCCCAGATCTGTGTGGGCGGGGCATCGCTGCGCCGCTCGATGCGGGTGGCCTCAATCACCAGGTCCGGGCCGCGCGGCCCGTGCACTTCGATCACATCGCCCAACCGCACCTGGGCCAGCTTGTCCAGGCCGCCAGCCCACACCGTCAGGGGCGTTTGAGCGCCGCCGCTGAGCACGCGCACGGTCTGTCCTGCCACCTGCAGCGTGCCTTCTGGCCCTTGGATGGCCTGCACCGATCCCACCACCGCCGGCCAGAGCCAGAGCTGCTGTGCGACCTGCTGGCGGTGCACCACGCGCAGTTGCTGACCCAGCTGAGGCTGCGCCGCCGACCAGCGGTGCTGCGCATCCAGCGTTTGGGCAGCCACGTCCTGGTCCTCGATTTCCACGCCGTCCACAAAGACTGAGCCCAAGCCGCTGACCTGACCGATGTTCACCCCAGTGCCGCCACTGCCCACGCCGGCTTGGTCGCCGAACCCCCCGCCGCTGCAGGCGACCAGCACCCCCACAAACACCATCAGGGCGCTGGCGCGCAAGTGCTGGACCAGGCCAGCTTGGTTGAGGGCAAAGAAGGTCATGACGAATGGCGACGGGCACGTCGCGGTGATGGGCCCGAAGGCGGGGAGGGGGGCGGGGCAACGGGTGTGTCAGGCATGGCCTCGGTGTAGAAGTACATGCCCAGGCGGATGCGCTGCTTGCCGCCGCTGGCCTCGTCGCGCTCGGCCATGGGGGTGACCGTTCTGACGCCTTGCGCCAGCACCCGCTGCCACATCTGGTTGGCCAAGCGCCCCATGCGCTGCACCGAGTCTGGGTGCAAGCCGTCGGCCCACAGGCTTTGCTCCAGAAATCCCGCTTGTTCGCCTTGGGTGAGGTTGTGCACGCCCGCTGCCAGATGGTCGTGCACGCTGGCGCTGAGCCATTGCACCGCCTCGAGCGCCCCCTCGGGCGGCACGATGGCGTCGACCAGGCGCTCGACTTGGCCGTCTTGCTCGCGCACCAACTGCAAGCGCAGCAGCTCATTGAGCAGGGTGCGCGGATGAACATCGCGCGACACCGAGCGTGCCAGGCCGTCAAACGATCGGCGCCGACCGGCAGCGCTCAAGGGCAGTTGGCGCGGCCAGCGCCGTGAGAGCCACTGCGTGAGGACCTGATTGGCCGGCGTGGCCGGTGCGCGGGCGCTCAGGGCTTGGGAAGCGGCTGCTTGTCCCAGAGCGCGAACATCTTTGCGGTGCAGGCCCGAGAGCAGGCTCAAGGCCGAGTCGGTGTGGCGCCGCCCCTGGCGGGACTGCTCGGCCTGCGCGGCCGCCAGAAACAAGGGCTTGAGTGCCTGCGCCACCTGTGCGTGGCCCAGCCCGCTGCGCACCATCCACAGCACCCAGGGCTGCAGCATCTGCAGCGCCAGGTCCAGGACCTCGGCTGGGGCTTGGGCGGGGCGGGCCATGCGTGGTGCCAGGGGGAGGCTGTGTGAATCAGCCCAGCACAGCCGCCGAAGCGGCCAACTGGGTCTGGATCTGGCTCAGATCGAGCGCGCCGGTGGCGGCGGTGATCAGCGCGCCATGCGAGTCGCCCCGCGCCACCTCGGTCCAGAT
>JBEBDJ010000045.1:0-11856 GCA_041157045.1 Pseudomonadota bacterium | reverse complement strand
ATGGGGGTCACGGCGGTGCTGGGGTTGCTGCTCTTTCTGGGCTTTCTGCGCACGCGGGTCGGCGTGGCCATGCAAGCCGCCTCCATGAACCAAATTGCCGCGCACTATGTGGGCATTCCCGTTGAGCGGCTCAATGCGCTGGCCTGGGCCCTCAGCGGCGCCGTCGCGGCGCTGGCCGGTGTGCTCCTGGCCCCCATGACCTTTGTGCATGTGGGCATGGGGCATGTGGGCCTCAAGGCCTTGCCCGCGGCGGTGCTGGGCGGCTTTGCCAGTTTGCCCGGCGCGTTTGTGGGCGGCTTGCTGATTGGGGTGACCGAGGCCCTGGCGGGGTTCTACCTGCCAGAGGGCTACAAGGACGTGGCGCCCTATGTGCTGGTGCTGATCGTGCTGATGCTCATGCCCGACGGTTTGTTTGGCGGCCATGTCCGCAAAAAGGTCTAGGTCCCATGCGTTTTCTGTTCAAGACCCATTACGCGCAAGACCTGACCCTGTTCGAGCACCCAGGCCAGCGCTTCTGGTACGGGCTGCTGGCCTTGGCGCTGTTCCTGATGCCGTGGATGGCCTCGGGCTACTGGATCTCGCAGATGATCTTCATCTACATCTACTCGGTGATCGGTCTGGGCTTGATGCTGCTGGCCGGGTACACCGGTCAGATGTCGATCGGGCATGCGGCCTTCATGGCAGTGGGCGCCTACACCGAGGCGGTGCTGGCAGCGCGTGGCTGGCCTTTTCCCCTGACGCTGCTGGCCTCATCCGTACTGGCCGCAGCCGTGGGCCTGGTGGTGGGACTGCCCGCCCTGCGCCTGCGGGGCTTGTACCTGGCCATCGCCACCCTCGCCTTTGGCTTCATCATCGAGGAACTCATCGCCCGCTGGGACACGGTCACCGGGGGCAATGCCGGCATGCGCGTCAAGCCCATCGTGATGTTCGGGGTGTCGCTGCGCGACGCCACATCGATGTACATGATCGGCCTGATCAGCGTGCTCTTGACCTTGTTTCTGGTGCGCAACCTGCTGCGCACGCCCATGGGTCGTGCCTTTGTCGCCGTGCGCGATTCCGAGATCTCGGCGCAGAGCATGGGCATTGCACTGGCTCGCACCAAGACGCTGGCCTTTGCCCTGAGCGCCGCCCTGGCCGGCCTGGGCGGGGCGCTGTATGCGCGCAAGGTGGGCTTTATCTCGCCTGAGCAATTCACCATCATGCAGTCGATCGAGTTGCTGATGATGATCGTGATTGGGGGCCTGGGCTCCTTGCATGGTGTGTTCCTGGGAGCAGCCTTTGTGATCGCCCTGCCGCAAGTGATCGCGATGGCCAAGGATTTTCTGCCGGCGGTGGTGGCCGGATCCCCCGGCCTGCAGCCCCTGGTCTTTGGCCTGATCCTGATGGCCTTCCTGCTGTTTGAACCACTGGGCTTGTATGGCCGCTGGATCAAGATCCGGACCTATCTGGAGATGTTCCCCTACTACCGCCGCGGCATGTTTGCGCGCCAACGCAGCTTCCAGAAAAGCGAACGCACCAAATGAGCGCCCCCCTGCTGCATGGCGAGCACCTGTCCCTGCACTTTGGCGGGCTCAAGGCCGTGAACGACGTGAGTTTTGCGCTGCAAGAGGGACAGATCCTGACCCTGATCGGGCCCAACGGCGCGGGCAAAACCACCCTCTTCAACCTGATCAGCCGGCTCTACAAGCCCACGCAGGGCCGGCTCTTTTTTGAAGGGCGCGACATCACCGGCGTGTCACCACACGCCATCGCTGGTCTGGGCATCGCCCGCACCTTTCAAAACCTGGAGCTGTTTGAAAACGCCAGCGTGCTGCAAAACCTGTTGGTGGGCCGCCATGTGGCGCGGCGCACCCGGCTATGGCAAGAGGTGTTGCTCAGCCCGGCGGCACGCGCAGCCGAGCTGCGCTCACGACGCGAGGTGGAGGAGATCATCGATTTTCTGGACCTGCAAAGCGTGCGCCACCAACTGGTGGGCGGTTTGCCCTACGGGATTCGCAAGGTGGTCGAGATGGCCCGCGCGCTTTGCATGAAGCCGCGCCTGCTGCTGCTGGACGAGCCCTCGTCGGGCTTGACCACCGAGGAAAAAGGGGACATGGCCTTCTGGATTGCCGACATCCGTCGCGTGCTGGGTGTCACGGTGTTGATGGTCGAGCACGACATGGCCTTGGTCCAGCAGGTGAGCGACCAGGTGATCGCCCTGCGAAGCGGCTCGGTGATCGCAAGCGGCACGCCCGACGAGGTGCAGCGCGACCCGGCAGTGATCGAGGCTTATCTGGGACGTCGATCGGTGGTGAATCCATGAACGCACAGCCGCCCAGCCCCCTCGTGCCCGCGCTGTTGCGCGTGGCCAATCTGGAATGCGCCTACGGACCGGTCAAGGCCTTGCATGGGATCAGCCTGGCCGTGGACGCCGGACAAATCGTCACGGTATTGGGCGCCAACGGGGCCGGCAAGAGCACCCTGCTCAAAGCCATCTCGGGCACCGTGTTGCCGCAAAAGGGACATGTGCAGCTGGGCGGCCAGGACGTGACCGGCTGGCGGCCTGCGGCCATGGTGCAGCACGGCGTCTCGCACTCACCCGAGGGGCGTGAGGTGTTTGCGCTGCTGAGCGTGCACGACAACCTGATGATGGGCGCGTTCACCCGGTCCAACGGCGCGCAACGCGCATCGGTCAACGACGACCTGGCCCGCATGTACAGCTATTTCCCGGTCCTGCGCGAGCGCAGTCGACAGTTGGCGGGCACCTTGTCGGGCGGCCAGCAGCAAATGCTGGCCATTGCGCGCGCCCTCATGGCCCGCCCCCGCCTGCTCCTGCTCGACGAGCCCAGCCTGGGCCTCTCGCCGCTGCTGACACAAGAGGTGTTTGAAATCGTTGCCAGGATCAACCGGGAATTGGGCACCGCGGTGCTGCTGGTCGAGCAAAACGCGCAACTGGCGCTTGACTTGGCCCAGTACGGCTATGTGCTGGAGGTGGGTCGCATTGTCATGGGTGATCAGGCCGCCAAGCTGCTGGCCAATCCCGACATTCAGGAGTTCTACCTGGGCAGCAAGGCGCAGGGGGTCCGCACCGAGCGACGCTGGAAGAAGAAGAAACAATGGCGCTGAACCCCCACTCCCCGTTCCCTCGGCGCATGCCCCTGCCCGGGCAGACCATTGCGCAAAAATTTGCACTGGCAGCGCAGGCACGGGGCGACGCCATCGCCCTGCGGCAAAAGGAGCTGGGCATCTGGCGCGAGATGTCCTGGCGCGAGCTGGGCGCCCACGCCAGCGAGGTGGCCTTGGGTTTGGCCGCCTTGGGATTTGCCAGTGCCGAGGTGGGCGCGATCCTATCGAACACACGCTGGGAATGGACCGCGGCCGACTACGGCCTGCTGATGGCCGGCGGTGTGAGCTGCGGCATCTACCCAACCGATGCCGACACCCAGGTGCAGTATGTCTGCGCCGACGCATCGGTCACGGTGCTGTTTGTAGAAGACGACGAGCAACTCGACAAGGCGCTGGCGGTGCGCGCGCAGTTGCCACTGCTGCGCAACATCGTGGTGCTGGACATGGAGGGCCTGCACGACCTGTCCGATCCGCAGGTGATCGGGTTTCAGGACCTGATGGCCCTGGGCCGTGCGCATGGCCAGGCCCACCCCGATCTGCTGGCGGCACGCCTTGCCAGTCGCCAGGCCGAGGACCTGGCCATCCTGATCTACACCTCGGGCACCACCGGCAAGCCCAAGGGGGCCATGATCTCGCATCGCAACCTGGCGTTTGTCATGGAGACCTTCGCGCCGGCGCTGCCACAAGGGCCCGATGACGACAAAATGGCTTTCCTGCCGCTGTGCCATGTGGTCGAGCGAGCCGCAGGGCAGTTGCTGTCGCTGCAGACCGGCTCGCGGCTGAACTATGTCGAGAACCCCGACACCGTGATCGACAACCTGCGCGAGATCTCGCCCACCTCGCTGCTGGCCGTGCCGCGCATCTGGGAAAAGCTCTATTCGCTCTCGACCCTGACGGTCAAGGACGCCACGCCTTTTCAGCGCTGGGCTTACGACACGGCGCTGCGAATGGGCATGAAGGCGGCCGATCGAGAGGAGCAAGGGCTGCCAGTGCCGCCGCTGCTGGCCCTGCAGCGCTGGCTGGCCCGGCGCCTGGTGCTGGACAACACCCGGCGCTTTCTGGGGCTCGACCGGCTGGCATGGGCCATCACCGGCGCGGCGCCCATCTCACCCAATGTGATCCGCTGGTACCGTGCCCTGGGCATCAACCTGCTGGAAGGCTACGGCATGACCGAGTCCACCGGGGCGGGCGCGGCCAACATGCCCGGCGCGATGCGGCTGGGCAGCGTGGGCCGCCCCACCGCGGGCACGCAGATCCAGCTGGCGGACAACGGCGAAATCCTGATGAAGGGAGAGGCCGTCTTCATGGGCTATCTCAACCGCCCCGAACAGACCGCCGAGACCGTCGACCCAGAGGGCTGGCTACACACCGGTGACGTGGGCCTCATCGACGAGGACGGCTTTGTGCGAATCGTCGACCGTCTCAAGGACATCCTCATCACCGCTGGCGGCAAGAACATCACACCCAGCGAGTTTGAAAACGAGCTCAAGTTCTCAAGCTACATCAGCGACGCGGTGGTGATCGGCGACCGGCGGCCTTATCTGACCTGCCTGATCATGATCGACCACGACAACGTCGAGAAGTTCGCGCAGGACCAACGCCTGTCTTTCACCACCTTCGCCAGTCTCACCCGCCTGCCCGAGGTCCAGGCCCTGATCGAGGCCGAGATCCAGCGGGTGAACCAGCGGTTTGCGCAGGTCGAGCAGGTCAAGAAATTTCGCCTGATCGAGACCCAGCTGACCCCTGAAGACGAAGAGCTCACCCCCACCCTCAAGCTCAAGCGCAAGTTGGTGAACACCAAGTACGCCGAGTTGATCGATTCCATGTACCGCTGACCCCACCCAACCCCAAGGAGACCGCCATGAAACTGCAACGTCGTCAATTCACCGCCCTGGCAAGCGCCATCCTCGCCGCGCCGGGCCTGGCCCTGGCCCAAAGCAGTCCCGGTGTCAGCCGGTCCGAGATCGTGATCGGCAGCATCCAGGACCTCTCGGGGCCCCTGGTGTCATTTGGCAAACCGGTGCGCGACGCCATGCTCATGCGGGTCGAGCAGGCCAATGCCGCCGGCGGGGTGCATGGCCGCAAGCTGCGGCTGGTGGTGGAGGACTCGGGCTACGACACCAAAAAGGCGGTGCTGGCCGCCGACAAGCTGGTCAACAGCGACAAGGTGTTTGCGGTGATCGGCACCCTGGGCACCGCCCCTGCCGCAGCCACACTCGACGCCGTCATCGACAGCGGCGCCCTGCACCTCTTTCCGCTCAGCTCGGGTCGGGCCATGTTCGAGCCTCTGCACAAGTACAAGTTTGCCGCCTTCTCGCCCTACACCGACAGCACCCGCGCTGGCCTCAAAGAGATGCTCAAGAAGGGCTACAAGCGCGTGGCCATCCTCTTCCAGGACGACGATTTCGGCATGGACATTGTGAACGGCACCGAAGCCGCCCTCAAAGAGGCCAATATGTCGCTGGTGGAAAAGACCAGCTACAAGCGCGGCGCGACCGAGTTTGCCTCGCAGATGCAAAAACTCAAGGCCGCCAATCCCGACCTGATCGTTTTGGCCACCGTGGTGCGCGAGACCATTGGTGCCATCGGCGAAGCGCGCAAGATCGGCTACACGGGTGACTTTTTTGGCAGCCAGGGCTCCTACATTTCGGGCCTGCCCAAGCTGGGGGGCAAGACCATCGAGGGCCTCTACAACGTCAACGAGATCTCCACGCCCTACCGCGATAACCCGGCCAACAGCAAGGCCCTCAACGACTGGATGGACGCCATGAAGGCCCGCAACAGCCTCGACCCCGACACGGGAGCCGTGATGGGCTACTTTGTGATGGACATGTTCATCAAGACGCTGGAGAAAGTGGGGCCCAATCTGAGCGCCGACGCCTTCTCCAAAACCTTGGAGTCCAGCACATTTGCGCGCACCTTTTTGGGCACGCCCGAGATCAGCTTCGGTCCGCAAAAGCACCTGGGGAACAACCAGGCACGCATTGCGCAAATCCAGAACGGCCGCTGGGTCAACGTCAGCGACTTTGTGAAGTGAGCCTCACCCATGGCACGCACCCTTCAGGAATTGATGAACCTTCGGGGCCAAACCGCCCTGATCACCGGTGGCTCGCGCGGGCTTGGGTTGCAGATGGCCAGCGCGCTGGGCGAGTTGGGCGCGCGCCTGGTGCTGAGCGCGCGCAAGGCCCACGAGCTCGAGGCCGCCGCGGCCCAGCTCAGGGCGCAAGGTGTGGACTGCAGCACGGTCGTCGCCGATGGCAGCCAGGACGAGGACGTCCAGCGGCTGGCACAGACCGCGATCGAGCGGCTGGGCCAGATTGACATCTTGGTCAACAACGCGGGCGCCTCCTGGGGCGCGCCTGCCGAAGACCACCCGGTGGCCAGCTGGGACAAGGTGATGGACCTCAACATCCGGGGCATTTTTTTGCTGACGCAGCTGATTGGCAAGCACAGCATGCTGCCCCGGCGCCGGGGCAGCATCATCAACGTGGCCTCGATTGCCGGCCTGGGGGGCAATCCGCAGTTCATGAAGACCATCGCCTACAACACCAGCAAAGGCGCTTGCATCACCTTCACCCAGGCCCTGGCCGCCGAATGGGGGCCCAGCGGCATCCGGGTCAACGCCATCGCCCCCGGCTCGTTTGAAACCAAAATGGCGGCGCCCATGTTCGCCAACGGCGGCGCTGCGCGACTGGCGGCCAATGTGCCCCTGCGCCGCACCGGTGATGACGAAGACCTCAAGGGCGTGGTGGCCTTGCTGGCCACCGACGCGGGCAAGCACATGACCGGTCAGATCATTGCGGTGGACGGCGGCGTGAGCGCCGTCATTGCCGCCTAACCCCATTGGAGGCCCCATGCCCAGCGCCTTGGAAGACAAATTCGCCATTGAAGAACTCATTTCCCGCTACAACCAGTCGCTGGACCTGGGGGACTACGCCACCTGGGTGGCCTGCTGGACCGAGGACGCGGTGCTCGACGGCATCGGCCAATTGCTGCACGGCAAGGCCCAAATCCAGGCCTTTGCCGATGCCTACGAGGACAGCACGCGCTCTAAGCTGGTGGGGCTCAAGCACTTCACGGTGAATGTGCTCTCGCGCATCGACGGCGACCGTGCCCAATCCAGCGCCTATCTGCAACTGGTCAAGACCACCGACAAGGGGGTCAAGATCATCTTCACAGGCCGCTACGAGGACGAGTTGCGGCGCGAAGACGGGCAATGGCGCTTTTCTCGGCGCAGATTGCACCAGGACATGCCACCGGCGCCCGCGCGCCCGGCCTGACCGCACCAGCGCCAGTACAACGCACCGGCGCCTGCACAACCCACCGCGCCCCGAGGAATTGGCGCGCGCATTCAATACCCTTTGGCGGTGGGCCCCTACAGTCATGGCTGGTTATTGCAACGCCAAATCGCCATGCAACTGAACGTCAACCAACAATCCCTGAGCGTTCCTCCAGACTGGGAGGACGATTGCTTGCTCCAGGTCCTGCGCGAGGCCCTGGGTTTGACGGGCGCCAAACTCGGCTGCGGCGCCGGTCTGTGCGGGGCCTGCACCGTGCTGGTCAATGGCCAGCCCACGCGCAGCTGCCTCATGCCGGTGCGTGCGGCCGTGGGCCAGTCGATCCAAACCCTCGAGGGCTTGTCCGGGTCGTCAGCGCTGGCGCCGGTGCAGGCCACCTGGCTGGCCGCTGCCGTGCCGCAGTGCGGGTATTGCCAGTCGGGCCAGATCATGGCCACCGTGGCCTTGCTGCGCCAGCACCCGCGCCCCAGCGCCGAGCAAATCGATGAGGCGCTGGCCGGCCATCTGTGCCGCTGCGGCACCCAGCCCAGGATCCGGGCGGCCATTCTGAACATGACGAAAGGCAGCGCATGAGCCAGCCCATTCGTCGTCGACACCTGCTGGGGGCCAGCGCGGCCGTGCTGAGCGTGGCTTTTTTGCCCGGTTGCAGCAACCTGCCCGTGATTCCCAAACGACCGGCCCCCGACACCCGCGCGGGCCTGGGCTGGATCGCCCACCAAAACGGCCGCTACCGCCTGACCTTGCCGCGCGTCGAGATGGGGCAGAACATTGCCACCGCGCTGCAGCAGATCGCCTGCGAGGAACTGGGCATTGCCCCGCAGGACCTGGCGCTGCGCCTGCACGACACCGGCGCGATCGAGCGGGTGCGGGCCACCGTGGGCAGCGAGTCTGTGGCGGACTTTGCCCTGCCCCTGGCCCGGGCCTGCGCCACCCTGCGCGAAGCGCTGGCAGCAGGACAGCGCCAGGGCGAGCTGAGCCCGGTCGAGCACCCGCCGCAGTCGCTGCGCACCTTTGCGCAGCAAGCGCGCTGGATCGGCCAATCGCCCACCCTGGCGCAAGGCATGGAGCTGGTCACCGGACGCCCGCTGTTTGCCAGCGATGTGCGCCTGCCCGGCATGCGCTACGGGCGCGTGCTGCGCGCGCCCGTCCCGCCCGAAATCCCGTCCGCCCCCCTGGCCATGGACGAGACCGCCGCACGCCAGGTGTCCGGCTTTGTGGCCGTGGTGCGGCACCCGCTGCTGCGCATGGCGGGCAGCGAGGGCGTGGGCATTGTGGCGAAAACCCCGGCGGGCCTGGACCGCATCGAGCAGGCCCTGAAGATACAGTGGCGCATCGATGGCGCCGCCGACGATCAGGCCATCGCGCAAGCGGTGGACATCGACCTGCGCCTGGCGCGCCAGAAGCGTCGCCACAAGACCCTGCGCGACGACCCCATCCCCGATGGACCCTGGGACCTCGACCTGCGCCTGGATGTGCCGGTGGCCGCGCACTCGGCCATGGAGCCGCGCGTGGCCGTGGCCCAGCCCAATGGCCAGGGGGGCCTGAACCTGTGGGTGGGCTCGCAAGATGTGTTTTACCAGCGCGATGTGATCTGCCGCCGCCTGGGCCTGGACCCGGCGCAGGTCCATGTGCAAGGCTGCCGCGTGGGCGGTGCCTTTGGCGGCAAAACCATCTGCACCGTCGAGCTCGAGGCCGCGGTGCTGGCGCATGGACTGGGGCAGCCGGTCAAGGTGCAGTGGACGCGGACGCAGGAGCTGGTGCAGGCCTTTCACCGGCCGCCATCGAGCCACCGCATCCGGGCACGCCTGCAAGGCGGGCGCTTGCGGCATTGGCGGCATGACTTTGCCAGCAGCCATGTGCTGTTCACCGGCGCGGTGGTGCCGGCCTGGATGCAGGCCATCACCGATGTGATCGGGGACGATGGCGTGGCACGTGGTGCGGCCCTGCCCTACCGGGCGGACGCGGTTCAGACCGGCTTTGACCTGGTGCGGCTGCCGGTGCACACCGGCCCCTGGCGAGGGCTGGGGGCCGGCCCCAACGGCTTGGCGATCGAGTCTGCCATGGACGAATGCGCCCGGATCGCGGGCGTGGATCCGGTGCAGTTTCGCCTGCAGCACATCGAGGATCCGCGCCTGCGCCGCGTGCTCGAGGCCGCGGTGGCGAGCGCGCCCAGCGCCCCCAGCGCAGGTTCAAAAGAACGTGTGGGACGGGGCGTGGCCTGCGGCATTTACAAAAAGAACAGCTACGTCGCTGTGGTGGCGGATGTGTCGGTCGATCCGGTCAGCGGATCGGTGCGGGTGCGGCATCTGCACGCCGCGCACGACTGCGGCAAGGTGATCAACCCCGACCAGGTGCGGGCGCAGTGCGAGGGCAATCTGGTCTGGGGCTTGGGCATGGTGCTCGTCGAGTCCTGGTCGGCCAACGCGCAGAACTTTGGCGATGCGCCCATCCCGCGCATCGGCCAGCTCCCGACCCTCTCGGTCGAGGTGGTGGACCATGGCGAGCCGCCCTCGGGCGCCGGCGAAACCGCCATCGTGGCCGCAGGGGCGGCCATCGCCAATGCCATCCGCGCGGCCACGGGCTGGCGCCCGACCCGATTCCCCATTCGGGCAGAGGATGTGCTGGCGCAGCTGGGAGCGCGGACTTGAGGGCCCGAGCCCAAGAGGATTTCGCCAGCTCGGCCATGGTGCGGGTGCTCTTGCGCGGCATGGTGCAGCAAGGCCTGACGCCCCCGCCGGTGCAGGAGCCGCTGACGCAGGCCACGATTGGCCTGGACCTCAAACGTGCGGTGATCGCATCGGCCATCGCGCAAGGGGGCCTGGCCTGTCTGCCGCGCCTGGGTCGCGGCCTGCATGACCTGGCACAGGAACCCACGCACCTGGCGCTGACGGCGGGCCAGGGCGCGGCGGCCATGCTGGTGCGCTGGCAACGCCTGGAGCGCTACATCCACTCGCGCCACCGCATCCGCATCGTGTCGCTGGACGCGCAGCAGGCCGAGCTGACGCACCTGAACCCACGGTCGGGCCCGCCGCCCATGGCGGTCGAGGACCTGGTGGTGTGTGGGGTGCTGTGCGCGCTCCTCGAGGCCAAGGGGCTGACGCAGGTGCGGGCGGAGTCGGCCGGGGTCGAGCTGTTCCCCCATCCCGACCCCGCCCAGTTGGCGGCCTGGGTCCAGCGCGGTCAGACCCACCAATGGACGCTGCACTGGCATTGGCTGGCAACCGGACCGGTCCCTCACGACCATGCCGCTTCCTGGGCGCAGCTGACGCCCAAGGACTGGTCGCCCCTGGCCGCATCACTGGGGGACCTGGTGGCGCATCGGCTGCCCGATCTCTTGCCAATGGACGAAGCGGCCGAGGCCCTGGGCCTGTCGCGCCGCAGCCTGCAACGCGCCCTGGCCCGCGAGGGCCTGGGCTTTGTGGGGGTGCAGGGCGAGGTGCGCTTTCGCCTGGCCGGCTCGCTGCTGCTGCAGCAAGCCATGCCCGTCTCTGAAGTGGGCTTTGTGTGTGGGTATGCCGACCAGGCCCACCTGACGCGCGAGTTCAAGAAACGCCTGGGGGTCACCCCCGCCAAGTACCGAGAACTGTTTGCTCCAGCCTGAGCCGCACCCTGGCCACGGCCCATAGCCCTGCGCGGCCCGGCCCCTTGCGCCTTAATCGACCGTGATCTTCTCGTCGCGCACCACCTTGGCCGAGGCGGTGATCTCGCTCTTGAGCCAGTTCGAGAAATCCAGCGGCGTCATGGCCGAGGGCTCGGCGCCCAGGGTGGCCAGGCGCTCCTTCACATCGGGCAGCGCGGTGATGCGCTGAACCTCGGCATGGAGCTTGTCGACCACCGCCTTGGGCGTGCCGGCCGGCGCCAGCAGGCCTTGCCAGCTGCCGGTCAGAAAGCCTGGCAGCGACTCGTTCACCGTGGGCACCTGCGGCATGTCGGGATGGCGCTTGGCGCTGGAGAGTGCAATCAGCTTGATCTTGCCGGACTTCACGTGCGGATAGGTGGCCACCATGCCGTTGAAGGTCACGTCCACCTGGCCGCCAATCAGATCGGTCATGGCCTGGGCGCCGCCTTTGTAGGGCACATAGCCCCACTCGAACCCGCTGCGCTGGGCAAAGACCACGCCGGCCAGGTGGGGCGCACTGCCAATGCCGGCAGCGGCCGCAAAATTGAGCTTGCCTTTTTGCGCCTTGGCGTAGCTGACCAGTTCGGCCGGGGTGTTGGCCGGGATCTTGGTGCTCACCACCAGCAGATGCGGTGAATAGCCCACCATGGCCACCGGTGCAAAGTCTTTTTCCACGTTGAAGGGCAGCTTGTACAAAGACGGGCTGATGGCCAGATTGCCCACGTCCATCAGGACCAGGGTGTAACCGTCGGGCGCCGACTTGGCCACCGCGTCGGCGCCCAGATTGCCGTTGGAGCCCGGGCGGTTTTCCACCACCACCGGCTGGCCCCAGTT
>JBEBDJ010000044.1:0-14385 GCA_041157045.1 Pseudomonadota bacterium | reverse complement strand
CCAGTTGTTGCCACAGCCGCGCGCGCACCTGCTGGCGCCAACGCTCGATCGCATATTGCCCGGTCTGCGCCAGTCGCTGGGGCGGCGGGGCCAGGCGGCTCTGGCGCACCTGGGCCTGCGCCTGCACCCCCTGCGACCACAGCCAGAGTTCGGCATCAAACCCGCCAGGGTTCATGGCCCCATGCGGGGCCTTCAGGCGCAGCGCCAGGCGCCAGCGCTCGCCCGCCTGCGGCGTGGGGCCCAGGGCCTGCAAGGCCAGGCCAGCTGCGCGCTCGCTGGGGTCGTACCAGGCCACGTCCAGGCGCTGCGGGGCCCCAGGCAGGTCTTGCAGGGCCTGCCCGTTCAGGTCGTGCAGGGCCTCCACATCCAGGGCAAAGCGCCAGCCCAGGGCACTGCGCTGGGGCAGGCTGGCCACCACCCCGGTGGCCAGCACCTCGCGCCCTTCGAGCTGGGCCGGCAGCGGCGCGTGGCGCCACAGCGCATGGCCCTCGGTCAGCGCCCACGACAGGCTTCCCAGGGCCAGCGCCATCCCCAGTGGGCGCACCCATGCCAGCCCATGGGCCAGGGCCCATCGCCCCCACCACGGGGAACGCGCCAGGGCCCAGCACAGGCCCAGAAGCGCGAGCGACAGCAGGGCCACCCCCAGGGCCCGCGCGGTGCTGCCCAGCGCGCTTTGCTGCAGCTGCAGCGCCATGCCGGCCAGCCATGCCAGCAGGCGCCAGCCCAGGCCTTGGGCCCATTGCATCGAAGCCATGTGTGCCTCCCTGGGCCGCATGCCCGGTGTGGGGCGCGCTGTGGGCCGCGTCCCGTGTTGATGATCGGTCCCGCCCGCTGGCGCGGCGTCCCGTGCGCTGGCCCGCGTCTTGCTTGACACGGCTGTGGGCGCCCCCTGTTCCCACGGCCTTGTTCCGCCCCTGTGGCCTGTTTGTCCTGCGAGTTCCCCATGTCCATTCACGTTGCCCTGCACCACCGCACCCGCTATGACTACGACCGCCTGGTGCAGCTGGGGCCACAGGTGGTGCGCCTGCGGCCAGCGCCGCATTGCCGCAGCCGGGTCCTGTCCTACAGCCTGCGGGTCGAGCCCAGCGAACACTTCATCAACTGGCAGCAGGACCCGTTTGCCAACCACCTGGCCCGCCTGGTCTTCCCAAACCGCACCCGCTCGCTGGAGGTGGTGATCGACCTGGTGGCCGAGATGTCGGTCCACAACCCCTTCGATTTCTTCCTCGAACCCGAGGCCGAAACCCTGCCCATGGCCTACAGCCCGGCGCTGCGCGAAGAACTTGCGCCCTACCTGGTCTGCGAGCCCGGCCTGCGCCAGTCGCCCGGCTTTGCCCGCTACCTGGCCGGTATCGATCAGGCGGGGGCACGCACCGTTGACTTTCTGGTGGGCCTGAACCAGCGGCTGCAGGGCGATGTGCGCTACCTCATCCGGCTCGAACCGGGGGTGCAAACGCCCGAGCAGACGCTGCAGCTGCAAAGCGGCTCTTGCCGCGACTCGGCCTGGCTGCTGGTGCAACTGCTGCGTCACCTGGGCCTGGCCGCACGCTTTGTCTCGGGCTACCTGATCCAGCTCGCGCCCGACCAGAAATCGCTCGACGGCCCCAGCGGCACCGAGGTGGACTTCACCGACCTGCATGCCTGGTGCGAGGTCTACCTGCCCGGTGCCGGCTGGATCGGGCTGGACCCAACCTCGGGCCTGCTGGCCGGCGAGGGCCATTTGCCACTGGCCTGCACCCCCCAGCCGGCCAGCGCCGCGCCGATCGAAGGCCTGATCGACGAGTGTGAGGTCAAATTCGAACACACGATGTCGGTGACCCGCATTCATGCATCACCTCGTGTGACAAAACCGTACACCGAGGACCAGTGGCAGGCGGTCTTGGCCCTGGGCGAGCAGGTCGATCGGCAACTGGAGGCGGGCGATGTGCGCCTGACCATGGGCGGCGAGCCCACCTTTGTGGGCATCGACCAGCGCGATGCGCCCGAGTGGAACACCGACGCCCTGGGCCCGACCAAACGCGATCTGGCCACCGGCCTGGTGCAGCGCCTGCGCCAGGCCTATGGCCAGGGCGGCATGCTGCACCTGGGCCAGGGCAAGTGGTACCCGGGCGAGCAACTGCCGCGCTGGGCCTTGACGGTGGCGTGGCGGGTGGATGGTCAGCCCATCTGGCAAAACCCCGCGCTGCTGGCCGACGAGCGCAACGCGCCCATGCACACCCCCGAAGACGCCGAGCGCTTTGCGCGCACGCTCTGCCGTCACCTGGGCGTGGACGATGCGCATGTGCAAGCCGGCTACGAGGACAGCGTCTACTACCTGTGGCGCGAGGGCCAGTTGCCGCTGAACGTGGACCCGCTGGACGCGCGCCTGGACGACCCGCTCGAGCGCGAGCGCCTGCGCCGCGTGTTCCGCCAGGGCCTGCAGCGCCCGGTGGGCCACGCCCTACCCTTGCGCGCGGTGGACGACGGGAGCGGACAGATCGCCTGGCAAAGCGGGCCCTGGTTTCTGCGCGAGGCGCACCTGTTCCTGCTGCCCGGCGACTCCCCCATGGGCTACCGGCTGCCCCTGCACGCCCTGCCTTGGGCGGCCGAGGCCGATCGCCCCGTTCTGCACCCGATCGACCCCTGGGCACCCAGCGCGCCGCTGCCCAGCCCCGCTGCGCTGCGCCAGCAAAGTGCCCAACCCGTCGAGACCTCCATGCTGCAGGCTCCGCGACCAGGGGAATCGGCCGCGCAGGTGGTGCGCACCGCGCTGGTGGTGGAGGCGCGCGACCCCATGCGCGCCAACGGCCCGCGCGCCGAGCGCGAGCACGGCGGCCAGCGCTGCGCCCTGTATGTGTTCATGCCCCCGCTGGCGCAGCTGTCGCAATACCTGGCCCTGCTGGCAGCGGTGGAGGCCACGGCCGCCGAGCTGTCGATGCCGGTGGTGCTCGAAGGCTATCTGCCGCCGCGCGATCCGCGCCTGATGCAGCTGCAGGTCACGCCCGACCCGGGGGTGATCGAGGTCAACATCCAGCCCGCGGCCAGCTGGTCGGCGCTGGTGGCGCACACCGAGTTCCTGTACCAGGCCGCGTTTGAATCGCGCCTGTCGGCCGAAAAATTCATGATCGATGGCCGCCACACCGGCACCGGTGGCGGCAACCACCTGGTGCTGGGCGGGGCCACGCCGGCCGACAGCCCCTTTCTGCGCCGCCCCGACCTGCTGGCCAGCCTGCTGCGCTACTGGCACAACCACCCCAGCCTGAGCTATTTGTTCAGCGGTCTGTTCATCGGCCCGACCAGCCAGGCCCCGCGCGTGGACGAGGCGCGCAACGACCAGGTCTACGAGCTGGAGATCGCGCTGCAAGAGCTGCAACGCCAGCAGGCCCTGGCGGGCGAGCAGCCGCTGCCGCCCTGGCTCATCGACCGGCTGCTGCGCAATGTGCTGATCGACGTCACCGGCAACACCCACCGCAGCGAGTTCTGCATCGACAAGCTCTACTCGCCCGACAGCGCCACCGGGCGCCTGGGCCTGCTGGAGCTGCGCGCCTTCGAGATGCCGCCGCATGCGCGCATGAGCATCGTGCAGCAGCTGCTCTTGCGGGCGCTGGTGGCGCGCTTTTGGCAGCAGCCCTACACCGCCCCGCTCACGCGCTGGGGCACCGAGCTGCACGACCGCTTCATGCTCTCGCACTGGGTGCGACAAGACTTTGACGATGTGCTCACCGAGCTGGGCGATGCGGGGTTTCACATCGACCCGGCCTGGTCTGCGCCGCACTTCGAATTCCGCTTTCCTCGGGTGGGCGAGCTGCAGCTCGATGGCCTGACGATGACGCTGCGCAGCGCGCTCGAACCCTGGCATGTGATGGGCGAGGAAGGCAGCCCGGGCGGCACGGTGCGCTATGTGGACGCCTCGCTCGAGCGCATCGAGGTGCTGGTGCGTGGCCTCAACCCGGCGCGCCACACCGTGGCCGTGAACGGCCAGGCCCTGCCGCTGCAGCCCACCGGGGTGGTCGGCGAGTGGGTCGCGAGCGTGCGCTACAAAGCCTGGCGACCCGCCTCGGCCCTGCACCCCACGATTGGCGTGCACGCCCCCTTGACCTTCGACCTGGTCGACACCTGGATGAAGCGCTCGGTGGGCGGCTGCCAATACCATGTGGCACACCCCGGCGGGCGCAATTACGAGACCCTGCCGGTCAACGCCTACGAGGCCGAAAGCCGCCGCCTGGCGCGCTTTTTCCGGATGGGGCACTCGCCCGGGCCGCTGCCGGCGCTGCCGCCCACGCAGCTGCAGCCGCTCTCGCGCGAGTTCCCCTTCACGCTCGACTTGCGGCGCGCGCCGTGAAGGCGGCCCCAGGTCGTCGCGCAGGGCGCGGCTTTGTTGCGACAATCGGGGCATGACCGATGCCGCTGCGCTGCCCCCTGCCGATGACGATGCCGACGCCCAGGCGGCCATGAGCTGGGTGCAACGCCACGCCGCCCAGCCGCCCGAGGGCCACTGGGACGAGCTGCGCAACCGCCTGGCCCAAGCCGCCACACCCGGCCTGGTCGGCCCGCCGCCTGCGGCGGCCTGGGAGGCGTGGATTCGCCACACCGAGCGGCTCGATCCCGCCGCGCTCAACGAGCGCATGCGCCAGCTGCAAGACCAGGTGCGCGACAACGGCATCACCTACAACGTCTATGCCCATGCCGAACAGGCCCAGCGGCCCTGGGCGCTGGACCTGTTTCCGCTGCTGATCGACCGCCAGCAATGGGCCCACATCGAGCAAGGCGTGCGCCAGCGCATGCGCCTGCTCGAGGGCCTGATGCACGACGCCTATGGCGCGCAGGACCTGGTGCGCCGGGGCCTGCTGCCCGCGGCGCTGGTCCATGGCCACCCGGGCTATCTGCCCGCCATGCATGGGGTGCAGCCCGTGGGCGGCGCGCACCTGTCGGTGGCCGCCTTCGATCTGGCGCGTGGCCCCGACGGTCTGTGGTGGATGCTGGCCCAGCGCACCCAGGCGCCCTCGGGCCTGGGCTATCTGCTGGAAAACCGGATCATCATCTCGCGCCTGTTTCCGCAGGCCTTCGAGCGCTGGCCTGTGCAGCGCCTGGCGGCCAGTTACCAGGGCCTGATCGACGGCCTCAAGGCCCGCTGCCCGCGCGAGGCCGATGAAACCCCGCACATGGCCTTGCTGACCCCGGGGCCCTACAACGAAACCTATTTCGAACACGCCTACCTGGCGCGTTACCTGGGCCTGACCCTGGTGCAGGCCGAGGACCTGACGGTGCGCGGCGACCGCCTCTACCTCAAGACCTTGCAAGGGCTGCAGCGGGTGCATGCCCTGCTGAAACGGGTCGACGACACCTGGCTCGATCCGCTGGAGTTGCGGGCGGACTCGACCCTTGGGGTGCCCGGTCTGCTGCAGGCGGTGCGCGCCGGGCAGGTGCTGGTGGCCAACACCCCCGGCTCGGGCTTTCTGGAATCGAACGCCCTGCTGGGCTTTTTGCCCGCACTGGCGCAAGACCTGCTGCAGGAAGAGCTGATGCTGCCGGCCATCCCGAGCTGGTGGTGCGGCGAGGCCGCGGCCGTGCCCGACGCGCTGGCGCAATTGCCCGGTGGCATGGTGCTGCCCACCTACCCGGCCGAAGGCCCGTGCCAGAGCTTTGAGCCGGTGGATGGCCGCCAGCTGCATGCGCAGGCGCGCGCCGACTGGGCCGAGCGCATTGCGCAGGATGGCGCCGCGCACACCGTGCAAGCCTGGCTGCCGCTGTCGCACCAGCCGGTCTGGCAGGCCGGAGAAGGCGCCCATGGGCAATGGCAAACCCGGCCCGTGGTGCTGCGCGTGTTCGCCCTGGCCGACGCCGAGGGCGGCTGGCAGGTGCTGCCCGGAGGCCTGGCCCGCCTGGGCCTGCCTGCCGGCGTGGCCAGCATGCAGCGCGGCGGCAGCAGCGCCGATGTGTGGGTGCAGGCCGAGAGCGCCGAGCGCGTGGCCCGCGTGAGCCGCCTGGGCACCGATGTGAGCGCCATCGACCGGCCGCGTGCGGTCACCAGCCGCGCCGCCGAAAACCTGTTCTGGATGGGCCGCTACACCGAGCGCGCCGAGCACGCCCTGCGCCTGACGCGGCTGATGATCGAATGGCTCGATGGCGACGCCCAGACCAGCCCGAAGCTGCGCCAATGGCTGCACGCGCTGGCCCAGGCCCATGGCCTGGTGCGGCCGCAAACCCCCTCGCCGCAGGCCTCGCTGCGGGTGTTCCAGCGCGCCCTGGTGGCTGGCCTGACCGACCTGACGCACTGCACCGGCGTGGGCTTTAACCTGCAGGCCCTGCTCAACGCCAGCGCGGCGGTGCGCGAGCGCCTCTCGCCCGAGCACTGGCAGCTGCTCAACCACACCCAGCAGACGCTGATGGCGCAGGCCGGCCCGCTGGACCCGGGCCTGGCCCTGGCCACCCTGCGCCAGACCAGCCTGGGCCTGGCCGCCATCACCGGCGCGCAGACCGACCGCATGACGCGCGACGACGGCTGGCGCCTGCTCTCGCTGGGCCGCCACATCGAACGGATTGACGCCCTGTGCCGCGCCCTGCTGCTGGCCCTGCCCGATGGCTTGCTGCGCGAGAGCGCTGGCTTTGACGCGGTATTGGCGCTGTTCGACAGCACCATCAGCTTCCATGCGCAGTTCCAGCAAAGCCGCACCCCGCAAGCCCTGGTGCACCTGCTGGTGAGCAGCCCCGACAACCCACGCTCGATTGCCTGGGTGGCGCAAACCCTGCGCGCGCGCCTGCGCCGCCTGGGCCATCTGGCCGACGGTGCCACCAACGCCCTGGCCGAGCAGGTGCCGCCTGCGCAAGCGACCTTGCAGCTGTGGCCGCCCGAGCAGGTGGGCCATGCCGAGGACCTGCCCCTGCGCCACTGGTTGCTGGCCCAGCAGGCGGGCGCTGGCGTGGTGGCCGAGCGCCTGTCGGCCCTGTTTTTCTCGCACAGCCAGTCCGGCACCAGCGTGAGCCTCTGACCATGCGCCTGGCCATTCTTCACGAGACCACCTACGACTACCGCCCGGCGGTCGAGACGGCGCACCATGTGGCGCATCTGCGGCCGCTGCAAGGCCCCACGCAGCAACTGATCAGCCACCTGCTCAGCCTCGACCCCGGCCCGACCGACGGCCAGCTCAGCGAGCGCATCGACGCTTTTGGCAACAACGTCACGCAGTGGCAGCTGACCCAGGTGCACCAGCGCCTGCGGGTGCGTGCCAGCAGCGTGGTGCAGACGCTGACCCTGCCCGATGCGCACGACACCGCGCCCTGGACCAGCGCGCGGGAGCTGCTGGCCTACCGCAGCGGCCAGGCCAGCCGGCCCGAGGCGGCCTTTGTGTTTGCCTCGCACCACGCGGCGCCGCACGCCGACTTTGCCGACTATGCGCGGCCCGACTTTGGCCCGGATGCGCCCCTGCAAGCGGCGGCCCTGGCCCTGAGCGCGCGCATGCACCGCGAGCTGCGCTACGAAAGCCAGAGCACCGATGTCCACACCCCGGCCCGCCAGGCCCTGCGCATGCGGCGCGGCGTGTGCCAGGACTTTGCGCACATCCTGCTGGCCTGCCTGCGCAGCCAAGGCCTGGCGGCGCGTTATGTGAGCGGCTACCTGCTCACGCAGCCGCCCGAGGGCCAGGCCCGCCTGATCGGCAGCGACGCCAGCCACGCCTGGGTGGCCCTGTGGGTGCCCGGGCAGGCGCAGCACGCCAGCGGGGGCTGGCTGCACCTGGACCCGACCAACGACCGCTGGGGCTGGGGCAGCCCAGGCGAGGACTATGTGCAGTTGGCCAGCGGCCGGGACTTTGCCGATGTGTCGCCGCTGCGCGGGGTGCTGCAGGGCGGCACCTCGCACCACCCGGTGGTGGCGGTGACGGTGACGCCGCAAGACGAGCCGGCCTGACGGGCCTGCGCCCGCCCCAAAAAACCGCGCGGGCACACGCACCGCGCGGTTCAGAAACCAGCGGATGCCTCAGTCGAGCGTGAGGTTGATGACCTTGGCCAGCTGGCCCATCACCTGGTTCTCATGCGCAATAAAGGCCTTGAATTCGGCCGGGCTGCTGGCCACCACCTCGGCGCCTTGCGAGGTCAGCTTCTCGCGCACATCGGGCGACTGCAAGGCCTTGACGACCTCGCGGTGCAGCTTGGCCACAATGTCTGCCGGCGTGCGCGCGGGTGCCAGCACACCGCTCCACGAGTCCATCTCGACGCCAGGGAAGCCGGCCTCGGCCATGGTCGGCACATCGGGCAGCATGGCCAGGCGCTTTTTGGCGGCCACCGCCAAGGGACGCAGCTTGCCGCTGGTGTAGTAGGGCACCGCGCCCAGCGAGGTGATAAAGCCCATGCTCACCTGGCCGCCCATCAGGTCGTTCAAGGCAGGGGCCGAGCCCTTGTAGGGCACATGCAGCAATTGCACCCCGGCCTTCTGGCTGAACAGCTCGCCCGCAAAATGCTGGGTGCCGGCCGGCCCCGAGCTGGCATAGCTCAGCTTGCCAGGGTTCTTGCGCGCGGCATCCACCACCTCGGCCACGTTCTTGAAGCTGGTCGGGGTGACCGACAAGATGCTGGGCGCGGACATGATTTGCGAGATCGGCTCGAAGCTCTTGATCGGGTCAAAGCGGATCTTCTTGAAGAAATGCGGATTGCTCGCCAGCGGCGCGGCGGCCACGAGCAAGGTGTAGCCATTGGGTTCGGCGGCCGCCACCAACTCAGAGGCGGTGTTGGAGCCCGCGCCGGGCTTGTTTTCCACCACCACATTCACGCCAAACGCGGTTTGCAGCTTGCCCGCGATCAGGCGCGCCGCCAGATCGGTCGGACCGCCCGGGGCATAGCCCACCACGATCTTGATGGTGCTGCCCGGCGCCGGGTAATTGGCCGCGCCTTGCGCCCAAGACGCTGGGGCCAGGGCCAGGCCCATGGCGGTCAGCAAGGCGGCACGCCGCAGAGATTGGAACGTGTTCTTCATGGTCGGTCTCCTTATCAGATTGAACAATCGCGCGCCCAGCGCTGCGCCAGCTCGGCTGGCGTGACGTCCTGGCGCTCCAAAATGGCCTCGACCAGCCAGCGCGCATCGCGCTCGCCCAGGCGCGGGCTGGTCAGTTCCATGAACTTGTCGATCAGCTCGGCGTCGGTGAGCGGATCGTCGGGGTCACCATGGCGGGTGTGCTGGTGGTGCACCAGCTCACGGCCGTCGTGCAACAGCACCGTCACCCGCGCGCTGCGCTGGCGCGGGAAGGCGCGGTCGCAGTCCTCGTCCAGCGTCACGCTCACCAGGCGCTCGAAGGCCTGCAGGTCCGCGCGCCCCAGCTGCTCGGGCGCCACCGCGCGCTCGCGCACGCTGCCCAGCAAAGCCTGGCAGGCCAGGGTGTGGCTGAGCGAGAACTTGGCCTCGAAGGGCGTGCGCGGGTGGCGCTGCGCGCACACCTCGACGGTGGCACGGTAGCCGCCCACACGCACCGCGGCCAGGTCCTGGGCGCGCAAGCCATGCGTGCGCATCAGGTGCGCCAGGCCGTCCAGGGCGGCAAAGTTGTGGCCGCAGCAGCCGTGGTTCTTGAAGGTCATCTGACCGATCAGAAAGGTCTGCCCCAGGCCGTCGAGGGCCTGGTCCCAGCGCGGCGCATCGCACATGGCCGCGCCCAGCCCGGCCGGACCTTCCAGCAGGTCCAGCGCACCGGTCATGCCGGCCTCGGCCATCAAGGCCGCCTGCACCCCCACCTCGGCCGCATGCCCCGCATGCGCGGGCTTGCTCATGGCGTCCGAGCGGAAGGCCTGTTGCAGGCCACTGGCAAAGGTGCCGGCCATGGCCATGGCATGCGCCGCGGCCTCGGCCCCCAGGCCCAACACCGCGGCGGCGCCGGCACTGGCGCCAAACACCCCCACCGTGCCGGTGGTGTGGAACCACTGGTAGTGGCTGGGCTGGATCGCGCGTGCAATGCGGGTGGACACCTCGTAGCCCGCCACCACCGCGCGCAGGGTTTGCCCCAGGCTGGCCTGGCGCTGCTCAGCCAGGGGCCAGATGGCCGAGATGGTGGGACAGGCGGGGTGGTAGACCCCATCCCGAAAAATATCGTCGAACTCGGCCACATGCGAGATGGTGCCGTTCAGAAAGGCCGCTGCCCGCACCGCATGGCGCTGGGGGGTCCCGGCCACGCTGGCGGGGCCGCCCTGCCCCTCGTCGGCATAGGCGCGGCGAAGGCGCTGCGAGGGCTCGGCGCTGGCGCCGGCCACCAGGGCCCCCGTCCAGTCGAGCACCGCGCGCCGCGCGTGGTGGTCCAGCGCTTTCGGCCAGGGCATGTGTGCGCTCTGGTTCACAAACTCGGCATAGGCCGTCAACAAGGTCATATCAGGGTCACGATAGCCGCAAGTGGCACGGGCCGATGGGCCTGGCCTGGAATGCCGGCATTGTGCGCGGGGGCTTGTGCGCTTGTGAAGTGCCAATCGGTTTGACAGGCATAACAAAATCAGATGGCAGACCGGGCGCTTGCCGGCTATGCTCGGGCCCCATCGACGGCATTTTTGCGGGACGCCCATGCTGACCATTGTCATTCCCGACGACTACCAGGACGCGGTGCGGCGCCTGGCGTGTTTTGATCGCATCCGGCATCACCGGGTGATCACCTACCGCGACACGGTGCACACCCTGGCCGAACAGGTGGCGCGCTTTGCAGCCGCCGATGTGCTGGTGCTCACCCGCGAGCGCACCCGTGTGAGCGCCGAGCTGCTGGCCGCCCTGCCCCGCCTGAAGCTCATTGCCCAGACCGGCAAGTTGCACACCCATGTCGATGTGGCCGCCTGCCAGCGCGAGGGCGTGCGCCTGACCGAAGGCAGCGGCGCTGGCACCGCCACCACCGAGCTGACGCTGCTGCTGATCCTGGCCAGCCTGCGCCAGCTCGTGCCCGAGGTGCAGCGCCTGCAGCAAGGCCTGTGGCAGGGCTCGGTCGGGCGTCAGCTCAACGGCCGGGTGCTGGGCATTTACGGCTATGGCCGCCTGGGCCGGCAGCTGGCGCGGGTTGGGCAAGCCCTGGGGGCGCGGGTGCTGGTGCACGGGCGCCCAAGCACGCTCGAGCGCGCCCAGGCCGATGGCCTGGCGGTCACCGCCGAGCGGGACGAGCTGTTTGTACGCAGCGATGTGCTGTCGCTGCAGCTGCGCCTGAACGAGGCCACGCGCGGCGTGGTCACGGCGCGCGAGCTGGCGCTGATGAAACCCGACGCGCTGCTGGTCAACACCGCCCGCGCCGAGCTCATCGCCCCAGGCGCGCTGGCGGCGGCCTTGCGCGCCGGCCGGCCGGGCATGGCCGCCGTCGACGTCTACGACCACGAGCCGGTGCAAGGCGATGAGGCCCTGGTGGGCCTGCCCAATTGCCTGTGCACGCCGCACCTGGGCTTTGTCGAACAGGACAATTACGAGGCTTATTTCGGCCAGGCCTTCGACAGCATCCTGGCCCACGAGGCCGAGCTGCTGGCCATGGGCGAGTATCGACCCGGCCGTCGCCCGGCCTGAAGCTGTCTCGCAGGGGACAGCCACATCTGTGCAGGGGGCCGGGCATCGGCCCATCATGCGCCGACCAGAAAGGGAGGCCCGTCATGAACCTGAACGTGGACTATGTGATTGTGGGCGCTGGCTCGGCCGGCTCGGTGCTGGCCGCCCGCCTGTCCGAAGACCCCGAGGTGCAGGTGGCCCTGCTCGAAGCCGGCCCGCACGACCAGCGCCTGGTGGTGCAATGCCCGGCGGGCCTGGGGCTGCTGGCCCGCTCGCCCGGGGTGGCGCAGTTTCTGAAGACCGTGCCGCAGCCGGGGCTGCTGGGGCGCCAGGGGCACCAGCCGCGTGGGCGTGTGCTGGGCGGCTCCAGCTCCACCAACGCCATGTGCTACATCCGCGGCCATGCTGACGACTACGCGGCCTGGGCGGCCCTGGGTGCGCCCGAATGGGGCTGGGACGATGTGCGGCCCTGGTTCATCGCATGCGAGCACAACGAACGCCTGGGCGCCCCCCTGCACGGTCAGGACGGGCCCCTGAATGTGGCCGACCTGCGCGACCCCAATCCCCTGTCGCTGCGCTTTGTGCAGGCTGCGCAGCAAGCGGGCTGGCCGCACAACCCCGACTTCAATGGCGCGCAACAAGACGGCGTGGGCCTGTACCAGGTGACGCAAAAGGGCGGCGAGCGCTGCAGCGCGGCGCGCGCCTGGCTGCGCCCGGCCATGGACCGGCCCAATCTGCAGGTCTTCACCGATGCGCGGGCCGAACAAGTGCTGCTGCAGGACAAGCGCGCCGTGGGCGTGCGGGCGCGCATCGGCCACGAGCGGGTGACGCTGCAGGCGCGGCGCGAGGTGCTGGTCTGCGGTGGCGCCTTCGAGTCGCCGGCCCTGCTGCTGCGCTCGGGCATCGGCCCCGGCGCCGACCTGCAGGCGCTGGGGATCGCGGTGCAGCACGACCTGCCCGGCGTGGGCGAGAACCTGCACGACCACCCCGATGTGGTGCTGGTCGTGCCCACCCCGGGCCAGCGCGATGCCTTTGGCCTGTCGCTGGGCGGCAGCGTCGATCTGCTGCGCGACGCCTGGCATTGGCGCCAGCGCCGTCGCGGCCGCCTGAGCACCAACTTTGCCGAGGCCGGTGGTTTTTTGCGGACCACGCCCGAGCTGGCACAGCCCGATGTGCAATTGCATTTTGTGGTGGCCCAATTGGTCGAGCATGGCCGCAAGCTGGTGCCCGGTCACGGCGTGTCCCTGCACATCTGCGTGCTGCGCCCGCACAGCCGCGGGCGGGTGCAGATCGCCAGCCCCGACCCCGAGGCCGCGCCGCTCATTGACCCGGCCTTTTTGAGCGACGAGCGCGATCTGCAGACCCTCATGCGCGGCGTGCGCCTGGGGCGCCAGATCCTGGCGCAACCGGCGCTGGCGGCGCTGGGCCAGGAGCACCCGGATTCGGCGCGCGCGCAGGACGACGAGGCGCTTGGGCAGTGGATCCGGCAGAACGCCGACACCATCTACCACCCGGTGGGCAGTTGCCGCATGGGGCAGGACGCGCGCGCGGTGGTCGACAGCCACCTGCGGGTGCACGGGCTGCAGGGCCTGCGGGTGGTCGACGCCTCGGCCATGCCGCGCATCGTCAGCGGCAACACCAACGCGCCCACGCTGATGATGGCCGAGCGCGCCGCCCGCTGGATTGCTGCTGGCACCTAGCCCCGCAGCCCCCGGCCGCCAGCGCACGCGCAAAATAGGTTCCAATTGGGGGATGGACGCATCCCCCCCGATCGAACAGCGCCTGATGGCGCTCGAACTCAAAGTCAGCGACGCCGAGGACACCCTCGAGCAGCTCAACACCGCGCTGTACCGCCAGCAGCAACAGATCGACCGCCTGCAGCAGGCGCTGCGCGAGCTGCTTTCGCGCCAGCCCGAAAGCGCTGCACCGCGCTCGCTGCGCGACGAGTTGCCCCCGCATTACTGAGGCCACCCCATGCGCTCGATCGACGACTGGCACGCACGCCTGCAAGCCCTGGGCGCCGCCCCGGCGCATGTGCAGCGCGTGCTGCGCCTGTGGAGCCAGGGCCTGCCGCAAGACCATGGCAAGCGCCGCCTGGAGGACTTCATGCCGGCGCGCCTGCGCCAAGCGCTGCCCGCGCTCAGCGCCGAGCTCGATGGCCTGGCGCGCCTGCACAGCGCCCACCCGGCCGAGGACGGAGAGCGCCTGCTGGTGACCCTGGGCGACGGCCAGATGGTCGAGAGCGTGCTGCTGCCGCGCGGCGGGCTGTGCGTCTCCAGCCAGGTCGGCTGCGCCGTGGGCTGCACCTTTTGCATGACCGGTCGCAGCGGGCTGCTGCGCCAGCTGGGCAGCGCCGAGATCGTCGCCCAGGTGGCGCTGGCACGGCGTCGGCGCGCGGTGCGCAAGGTGGTCTTCATGGGCATGGGCGAGCCCGCGCACAACCTCGAGGCGGTGCTCTCGGCCATCGAGCTGCTGGGCACCGTGGGCCAGGTGGCGCACAAATCGCTGGTGCTCTCGACGGTGGGCGACGCGCGGGTGTTCGAGCGCCTGCCCCAGCAACGTGTGCAGCCGGCCCTGGCGCTGTCCCTGCACAGCACGCACGCCGAGCGCCGGGCCGAGCTGCTGCCGCAGGCACCGCGCATCGCCCCGGCCGATCTGCTGGCCGCGGGCGACGACTATGCCCGTGCCAGCGGCTACCCGCTGCAGGTGCAGTGGACCTTGATGGAAGGCATCAACGACGGCATGGACGAGTGGGAAGGCCTGGTGCAGCTCATGCGCGGCCGCTACGCCATGCTCAACCTCATCCCCTACAACCCGGTCGAGGGCCTGCCCTGGCGCCGGCCCGCGCCCGAGCGCATGGCCGAGATGGCGCGCTGGCTGCACCAGCGCGGCGTGCTGACCAAGCTGCGCCGCTCGGCCGCACA
>JBEBDJ010000043.1:0-41796 GCA_041157045.1 Pseudomonadota bacterium | reverse complement strand
CCATCCACGACCACGACCAGGCGATCGACTACGCGCGACGCCTCCAGGTCGAGGCCGAGCGACATGCGCAAGACTTGCTGGTGATCATGCGTGTGTATTTCGAGAAACCACGCACCACGGTGGGCTGGAAAGGCTACATCAACGATCCGCACCTGGATGGCAGCTTCGCCATGAACGAAGGCCTGGAGATGGCGCGCCAGTTGATGCTGGACATCCTCGATCTGGGTGTCCCCGTGGCCACCGAATTTCTCGATTTGCTCAGCCCGCAGTTCATCAGCGATTTGGTCACCTGGGGTGCAATTGGGGCGCGCACCACCGAAAGCCAGAGTCACCGGCAACTGGCCAGCGGCCTGTCGTGCCCGGTGGGTTTCAAGAACGGCACCGACGGCGGCGTCAAGGTCGCGGCCGATGCGGTGGTGGCCGCGCGCGCGCCGCATGCCTTCATGGGCATGACCAAGATGGGCCAGGCGGCCATTTTCGAGACCCGTGGCAACCAGGACGCGCACATCATCCTGCGCGGGGGCAAGGCGCCCAATTACGACGCCGCCAGCGTGCAGGCCGCCTGCGCGGTGCTGCAGGCCGCCGGCCTGCCCCCGCAATTGATGATCGACGTCTCGCATGCCAACAGCAGCAAGCAGCACCAGCGCCAGATCGCGGTCACGCAAGAGGTGGCGGCGCAGATCGCCGCTGGCGACCGGCGCATCATGGGCCTGATGATCGAGAGCCACCTGCAGGAAGGCCGCCAGGACCTGGTGCCCGGCCAGCCCCTCAAGCCTGGCGTGTCGATCACCGACGCCTGCATCAGCTGGGCGCAAACCGAGCCCCTGCTGCAGGCGCTGGCGCAGGCGGTGCGCGCGCGCCGCCTGCAGACCAGCACGGCCTGAGGACAAGGCCCTGCCCGGCACGGGTGGGGCAGGCGCCGGCCTACAATGGCCGCATGCGAGCTGATCTGTGTATCCGTGGCGCCGGCATTGTCGGGCGCACCCTGGCCCTGTTGCTGGCCGGCAGCGGCCTGCGCGTGGCCCTGGTGCAGGCAGCCCCCACCGGCACGCGCGATGTGCGCGCCTATTCGCTCAACGCCAGCGCCCGCAGCCTGCTGCAGTCGCTGCGCGTCTGGCCCGACGAGGCCGCCGTGCCCAGCGCCGTCACCCCGGTGCAGCGCATGCGCGTGATGGGCGACCGCGGCGGCCAGCTGCAGTTTGACCAGCACGAGATGGGCGAGACGCCCCTGAACTGGATGGTCGACGTGCCGGTGCTCGAAGAGCAGCTGGCGCAGGCGGTGCAATTCCAGCCCCTGATCGAGGTGCGCAGCGAGCCAGTGGACGCGCCCCTGACCGTGATTTGCGAAGGCCGTGCCAGCCGCACCCGGGCCGAGTTCGGGGTCGAGTTTGAGGTGCAGGCCTACCCGCACCACGCGGTGGCCGCGCGCCTGCACGTTGCCGTGCCGCACGGCGCGCAGGCCTGGCAGTGGTTTGGCTTTGGCGAGGCCGACAGCGGCACGCGCGCCAGCGAGGTGCTGGCGCTGCTGCCCATGGGCGGCGCCGCGGGCCAGGAGGTGGCGCTGGTCTGGTCGGTGCATCCCCATCGCGCGCAACAGCTGATGGCGCTCTCGCCCGAGGACTTTGGCCAGGCGCTCACCCAGGCCTGCGGCCAGGTGCTGGGTCCCATGCAGCTGTGCAGCGAGCGCGTGGTCTGGCCCTTGCAGCTGGCGCGCGCCAGCCGCTGGATTGGCCGCGTGCCCGGTCAGGCGCAACGCAGCTTTGCGCTGGCCGGCGATGCCGCCCACGCCATGCACCCGCTGGCCGGCCAGGGCCTGAACGTGGGCCTGGGCGACGCGGCCGAGCTCGCGCGCGTGCTGCAAGGCCGCGAGTTCTGGCGTTCGCTGGACGACCTGCGCCTGCTGCGCCGCTACGAGCGCGCCCGCGCGGCCGATGTGCAGGCCATGTCGCTGGTCACCGACGGCCTGCAGCACCTCTTCTCGCCCCAGCAGGGCATGTGGCCGGTGCTGCGCAACTGGGGCCTGAACGCCTTTGACCGCAGCGGCCCGATCAAGCAGGCCTTCATGCGCCATGCCATGGGTCGCCCCACCCCGCCCACCCCCGGAGCCTCCTCATGACGACACGCCCCTCCCGCATGCGCAGCTGGCGCCAGGCCCTGGGGCAGGTGCTGCTCGCCGGTCTGGCCCTGATGCCGCTGCTGGCGCCCGCGCAAGACGGTGCGGAGGCCCGCATCCGCAAAAACCTGGCGCAGCGCCTGCCCTCGCTGCCGCCCATCGACCAGGTCACCCGCATGCCGATGAACGGGCTGTTTGAGGTGCGCATTGGCAACGAGGTGATGTACAGCGACGCCGACGGGCGCTTTCTGATCCAGGGCACGGTGCTGGACCTGGTCACGCGGCGCAACCTGACCGAGGAGCGCACCGAGCAACTCTCGCGCGTGGGCTTTGACCAGTTGCCGCTCAAGACCGCCTTCACCCAGGTGCGCGGCAAGGGCGAGCGCAAGCTGGTGGTGTTTGCCGACCCCAACTGCGGCTATTGCAAGCGCTTTGAACGCGATCTGCGCGCGCTGGACAACGTCACCATCCACCACGTCCTGATCCCGATTCTGGGCGACGACTCGATGGTCAAGTCACGCCACATCTGGTGCGCGCGCGACCGCGCCGCCACCTGGAACGCCTGGATGATCGAGGGCAAGACCCCGCCGGCGGCGCAATGCGACGACGGCCCGCTCAAAACCAATCTGGCCTTTGCCCGGGCGCACAACATCACCGGCACGCCCACCCTGTTCCTGGCCGATGGCAGCCGCATCGTCGGCGCCGTGCCCATGGCCCAGGTCGAGAAAGCCCTCGACAAGACGCGCCCCTGACGCCCTTCCCCTCCCACCATGAGCTCTAGTGACGACACCACCTGGCGCCTGATCCGCCAACTCTCGTACGCCGGTCTGATCCCCTTTGTGCTGCTGGCCATGCTGCTGTGGCTTGCCAGCGAATGGTTCCACCCCTTTGTGGCCTTGGCCCTGCAGGGCTACGGCGCCGTGATCGTGTCCTTTCTGGGCGGCATTCATTGGGGAGTGGGCTTTCGCAACGCCCTGTCCATGCACAACGCGCCTCGCTTTGCCTTCTGGTGGGGCATCAGCGCCTCGCTGCTGGCCTGGGTCTCGGTGATGATGCCCGCCTACGCCGGCCTGCCACTGCTGGGCCTGTTGCTGGTGGCCTGCTACCTGGTGGACCGCCGCACCTGGCCGGCCATGGGCCTGGCGCCCTGGCTGGGCATGCGCCTGCACCTGACGGTGGTCGCCGCCCTCAGCTGCCTCATCGCCGCCGGCGCCACCTGACCCCGGAGTCCCCATGCGCGAGCCGCCCCTGCATTACCGCGTCCAGGCCCTGGACCTCAAGGCCCACCTCTGGCAGGTCGAGCTGACCATTGCCCAAGCCCCCGAGTCCACCATCGTGTCCTTGCCGGTGTGGATCCCGGGCAGCTACCTGGTGCGCGAGTTTGCGCGCCACCTGCAGCACCTGCAGGCCCGCCAGGGCCGGCGAGCCTGCGCGGTGGTGGCCCTGGACAAAACCCGCTGGCGCATCGACGCGCGGGCCGGCCAGGCCCTGACCCTGCGCTGGCAGGTGTATGCGCGCGATGCCTCGGTGCGCACCGCCTGGCTTGACGAGGCGCGCGGTTTTTTCAATGGCACCAGCTTGTGCCTGATGGTGCAGGGGCAAGAAGACCTGCCGCATGCGATCACGCTGGTGCGTCCGCGCCAGGCGGCTTGCCAGCGCTGGCGGGCGGCCACCGCGCTGCGCCCGCTCAAGGTGGATGCGCGCGGCTTTGGCCAATACCTGGCGGCCGATTACGACGAGCTGGTGGACAGCCCGGTCGAGATGGGCGACTTCTGGAGCGGCGAGTTTGAGGCCTGCGGCGTGCCGCACCGCCTGGTGATCTCGGGGGCCACCGCCGATCTGGACGGCGAGCGCCTGCTGCGCGACGCCAAGACCATCTGCGAGACCAGCATCGCCTTCTGGCACCCGGGCCGCCGACCCAAGCCGCCGCACGACCGCTATGTGTTCCTGCTCAACGTGGTGCACGAGGGCTATGGCGGGCTGGAGCACCGGCACAGCACCGCGCTCATCTGCAACCGGCGCGACCTGCCGCGCCAGGGCCTGCCGCTGCCCACCGAGGGCTACACCACGCTGCTGGGCCTGATCTGCCACGAGTATTTCCACACCTGGAACGTCAAACGCCTGCGGCCGCAGGCGCTGGCGCGCTACGACTACGCGCAAGAGAACTACACCGACCTCTTGTGGTTCTTCGAGGGTTTCACCAGCTACTACGACGACCTGCTGCTGCACCGCGCCGGCCTGGTCGACGAGGCCACCTACCTCAAGCTGCTGGCGCGCAACATCGAGCAGGTGCAACACATGCCTGGGCGCCAGGTGCAAAGCGTGGCGCAAGCGAGTTTTGACGCCTGGACGCGCTACTACCGCCCCGACGAGAACACGCCCAACGCCACCGTCAACTACTACACCAAGGGCGCGCTGGTCGCGCTGTGCCTGGACCTGCGCCTGCGCCACCTGGGCCACAGCCTGGACGCGCTGATGCGCCGCCTGTGGCAGCGCTGCGATGGCGGCCCCATGGGCGAGGCGGTGCTGCACGAGGAATTGCAGGCCCTGGGCGGCGCGGCCCTCGTGGCCGAGCTGCGCCAATGGGTGCACAGCACCGACGAGCTGCCGCTGGCCGATGTGCTGCGCGCGCAAGAGGTCGAGATCGAGGCCGTGCCCGGCACGCTGGCACAGCGCCTGGGCCTGCGCCACAGCGATGGGGCGGGCGGTGTGCTGATCCAGTCGGTGCTGCGCGGCGGCGCGGCCGAGCAGGCCGGCATGGCCGCGGGTGACGAGTGGATCGGGCTGGCATTGGGCGCACGCGGCCAGGGCGAGGCCTGGCGGGTGATGCGCTTGGACGATGTGGCCACCGCGCTGGGCCAGCAACGCCAGGCGGTGGCGCTGGTGGCGCGCGACCGGCGCCTGCTGCACCTGCCGCTGAAGATGCCGCCCACGCACTCGGTCTGGCGCCTTCGGCTGCCGGCCCAACGGCAAGCGCGCTGGCCGGCGGCCTGAGCGCTTATTTGCGGCGCAGGTCGAGCACGCGCTTGGCCTTGCCCTGGCTGCGCTCGACGCCGCCTTCGGGCTTGAGCTCGATGGCCACGCTCGAGCCAATATAGACCTTGATCTCGTGCTGCAGCAGCTTGGCCGCGGCGCGCGCCTCGATGCTGTCGGGGGCCAGCCCCGGCCGCGTCTCCACGCACACTGCCAGGTTGTCCAGCGGGCCTTCGCGGGTGAGCACGCACTGGTAGTGCGGCGCCAGCTCGGGGCGCTTGAGGATCAGCTCCTCGATCTGCGAGGGGAACACATTCACCCCCCGGATGATCATCATGTCGTCGCTGCGGCCGGTGATTTTTTCCATGCGGCGCATGGTGCGCGCCGTGCCCGGCAGCAGCCGCGTCAGGTCGCGCGTGCGGTAGCGGATGATGGGCAGCGCTTCCTTGGTCAAGCTGGTGAACACCAGCTCGCCCATCTCGCCGTCGGCCACCGGCTCGCCGGTCTCGGGGTTGATGATCTCGGGGTAGAAGTGGTCTTCCCAGATGGTCGGGCCGTCCTTGGTCTCGATGCACTCGCTGGCCACGCCCGGGCCCATCACTTCCGACAGGCCGTAGATGTCGACCGCATCGATGCCCATGCGCCGCTCGATGGCCTGGCGCATGTCGTTGGTCCAGGGCTCGGCGCCAAAGATGCCGATGCGCAGCGAGCCCTCGCGGGCGTTCAGGCCCTGGCGCTCGAACTCGTCGGCAATGGCCAGCATGTAGCTGGGCGTGACCATGATGATGGTGGGCTTGAAGTCCTGGATCAGCTGCACCTGGCGCTCGGTCTGGCCGCCGCCAAAAGGCACCACCGTCAGGCCAAGCTTCTCGGCACCGTAGTGCGCGCCCAGGCCGCCGGTGAAGAGGCCGTAGCCGTAGCTCACATGCACCATGTCGCCGGGCTTGGCGCCGCCCGCGCGGATGCTGCGCGCCACCACCGTGGCCCAGGTGTCGATGTCGCGCTGGGTGTAGCCCACCACCGTGGGCTTGCCGGTTGTGCCGCTCGATGCGTGGATGCGCGCGCACTGCTCGCGCGGCACGGCAAACATGCCAAAGGGGTAGTTGTCGCGCAGGTCCGCCTTGGTGGTGAACGGAAACTTGGCCAGGTCCGACAGGCTCTTGAGGTCGTCGGGATGCACGCCCGCCGCGTCAAACTTGGCGCGGTAGACCGGCGAGTTGGCATAGGCGTGGGCCAGCGTCGCCTTCAGGCGCTTGAACTGCAGGCTGCGCAGCTCGTCGATGCTGGCTTTTTCGATGGGCTCAAGGGGAAGAAATGACATGGCTCAGGCCTCAAAAATATGTCCAGGAATTTGCGCGCTCTTGCCGCGAAACAGGGCGACCACCTCACCGCGCTGGTTGGTGACCCGCATGTCGTACACACCGTGCCGGCCGCTGAGCGTCTGCTCCACGCCTTCGCAGGTCAGCACATCGCCCTCGCGGCCAGGGCGCAGGAATTCGATGCTGCAGCCCGCGGCCACCGCATTGCGGTTGTAGCTGTTGCAGGCAAAGGCAAAGGTCGAATCGGCCAGGGTGAAGATGAATCCGCCGTGGCAGATCTGGTGGCCATTGAGGTGCAGCGGGCGCACCGTCATGCGCATCACCGCACGACCGGGCTCGCACTGCAGCAGCTCCATGCCCATGGTGTCCTTGGACGCGGTGTCGACCGCGAACATGGTCTGGCCCACGCGCTGCGCGATGGCCTGCGGGTCCATGCCCGGCGGATGGCTCTGGGGATGGTCGGGGGCGTGAGACGTCATGCTGGGCCTTATTCGCCGCGGAACACCGGGGCGCGTTTTTGCAAGAAGGCGGTCACGCCCTCGATGTAGTCGTGCGTGCGGCCCAGGGCAGCCTGGGTGTCGCGCTCGACGTCCAGGTGCGCGTCGAGCGAGCGCGTGCCCGCGCCCAGCAGCAGGTGGCGCGTGGCCACCAGGGCGCGGGTGGGCATGGCCGCCAGGCGCTCGGCCAGGGCGCGGGCCGCGGCCACCGGCTCGTCGGCCAGTTGCCAGATCAGGCCCCAGGCCAGGGCCTGCTCGGCCGTCAGCTTGTCGCCGGTCATGGCCAGGGCCATGGCGCGGGCCAGGCCCAGGCGCTCGACCAGCAGCCAGCTGCCCCCGGCGTCGGGGATCAGGCCGATCTTGCTGAAGGCCTGCACAAAGCTCGCTTGCGGCGCGGCGATCACGATGTCGCAGGCCATGGCCAGCGAGGCCCCAGCGCCGGCGGCCACGCCGTTGATGGCGCCGACCACCGGCATGCGCAAGGCCTGCAGGCGGCGCGTGGTGGGGTTGAAAAAGTCCTCGATGACGGGGCCAGGGTTGGCGCGCTCGAGCAAATCGTCGCCCGGCGTGAAGTCCAGCTCCGACAGGTCCAGGCCCGCGCAAAAGCCGCGGCCTGCGCCGGTCAGCACCAGGGCCCGAATCGCCGGATCGGCCTCGGCGCGGTCAAGCGCCTGCCACAGCTGGCGGTGCATCGAGCGGGTGAAACTGTTGAGTGCCTGCGGCCTGTTGAGCGTCAGCACCGCCACCGGGCCGTGCGCCTCGTAGCGCACCTCGTCTTGGGGGGAATCGGTCATCGGGGTCTCCTCGAAGCCTGGATTCTACAGTTTCCCGACCGATCGGTTGGTGAATGTTTTCCCTGAGGCCGGGGCCCGGCCAGCGGGGCCGCAGGTCAGCTTGGCGTGGGGGGCTGCGGCTATCATGCAGGCTTGTCCCGCTCCCCAGCGTGGCCCCTCTTTTGGCAGGAGTTTGTTGCATGACCTACGAAAACATCCAGGTGCGCGTGGAAGCCGAGCAAGTCGGCGTGATCACCCTGCACCGCCCCAAGGCGCTGAACGCGCTCAACGCCCCGCTGATGGACGAGCTGGGCCAGGCCCTCAAGGCCTTTGACGCCGACGAGTCCATTGGCTGCATCGTCATCACCGGCAGCGAGAAAGCCTTTGCCGCTGGCGCCGACATTGCGGCCATGGCCAAGTTCGAGTTCAGCCAGGTCTACAAAGACGACTTCATCACCCGCAACTGGGAGGTCATCCGCAGCGTGCGCAAGCCGGTGATCGCGGCCGTCAGTGGCTTTGCCCTGGGTGGCGGCTGCGAGCTGGCCATGATGTGCGACATCATCATCGCCGCCGACAACGCGCGCTTTGGCCAGCCCGAGATCAAGATCGGCATCATCCCGGGCGCGGGCGGCACACAGCGCCTGCCGCGGGCGGTGGGCAAGGCCAAGGCCATGGACCTGGTGCTGACCGGCCGCATGATGGACGCACAGGAAGCCGAACGCGCCGGCCTGGTCAGCCGCGTCGTGGCGCAGGACAAGCTGATGGACGAGGTGCTGGGCGCTGCCCTGACCATTTGCGGCTATGGCCGCCTGTCGGTGATGGCCGCCAAGGAAAGCGTCAACCGTGCCTTTGAAAGCGGCCTGAGCGACGGCGTGATGTTCGAGCGCCGCCTGTTCCACGCCCTGTTTGCCACCGCCGACCAGAAAGAGGGCATGGACGCTTTCCTGGGCAAGCGCGCCCCGGGGTTCCGCCACGCCTGAGGCGGCGCACCCCGCAAGCTGACACGCCCGAGCGCTGGCAGCAGGCCGACAGGGCCGCCCCCATGGCCTGGTGTCCATCCATCACCGGGCCGGGTTTTGCACACGGCCCCATCGATTGAATTCTTTAGAATTTAATTTTCTGATAAATGTGAACCTGTTGCACAATCGCTGACATGAGTCCAGCCGGGATGGTCCCGGCGCTCATGCACAGGGAGTCCACCATGCAACACCGCACACACCAGCCGGCCCAAGCCCACGGCACCTGGCGGGCCCATTGGCGCCGATGGGCGCTTTGCCTGGGCGCCAGCGCACTGGCCATGGCCGCCATGGCGCAAGGCAGCGCCCCGCCCGATGCGGTGGCCCTGCCCGACCCCAAGGCCATGCAGCAACGCCTGTCGTACGCGCCGCAACGCATCACCGTGGTCGAGCCGCACCTGAGCGTGCAAAAGCCACACCTTGAGACCTACCGGGGGTTTCCGGCCACCCTGGTCTGGGACGCGCTGCTGGGGCCCAACTGGCGCAAGCCCGGCGTGGACATCGAGATCCGCGCACTGGACGGCTTTATCTCGCGCATCCCCAGCCAGCGCTTTATCCAGGAACGGGCCTTTCTGACCTTCGAGCGCGAGGGCCATGCGAAGTTCACCATGGACAACCCGGCGCAACACCAGACCAACATCCCGCTGGCGCCCTGGTACCTGGTGTGGGACAACCGAGACCGCCCGGCGCTGATCGCCGAAGGCGCGCTCATGTGGCCCTACCAATCGGCGATGGTGCGTATCTCGACCGAACGCCAGCAGGCCCTCATGCCCGCCGGCCTGCCCGCCTCGTGGCAGGCGGCCAGCCAGCTGACCTTTGGCCAGTGCCTGAGCTGTCACATGGCCCGGGGCTTTGGCGGGCAGAAAATGCCGATCGACCTGACCGTGCTGGCGCGCAACATTCCCGAAGCCGACTTTGTGCGCTGGGTGCTGGCCCCAGAAACCCTGCGGCCCAACACGACCATGCCGGCCTTGCAAGAGCGCCTGCCGCAGGCCCAGCGCGAGGAAAACGCCCGCCTGATCCACCGCTACCTGCTGGCCCTGCCGCCCAAGCCCTGAGCGGGCCGGACCCTTGCCGGGGCCGCCAAAATTGCGCTACAATGCGGGGCTTCGGCGCTTTAGCTCAGTCGGTTAGAGCGATGGAATCATAATCCACAGGTCCGCGGTTCGAATCCGTGAAGCGCCACCACACAGCACCCCGCTGATCGCAAGGTCAGCGGGGTTTTTCTTTGGGCGCGATCAGGCCGCCACCCGCCCCTGGGCCGCACAGGCACCGCCCTCACGCGGGTTCCCCCGCTTGTCCACCGGGCGCTTCGCGCCCACAATGTCGAGCGATGAACCCCATTCTTTACGCCATCCCGGTCTTCATGTTGCTGATCGTGGCCGAGCTGGCATGGGCGCACTGGCGGCGCGGCAACCGCACCCCGGGCGCTGACGGGCGTCCCCGCCCCATTTACGAACTGGCCGACGCCCTCAGCAGCATGCAGATCGGCATCCTGAGCCGCATCGCCATGGCCTTCCCGCGCCTGCTCACGGTGGGCCTGTATGCGCTGGTGGTGCAGCAGTTTTCGGTGGCCACCTGGGACATGGCCAACCCCGTGCACTGGCTGGGCGCGCTGGTGCTCTACGACTTTCTGTACTACTGGAAGCACCGCGCCAACCACGAGGTCCGCATCATGTGGGCCGGCCACATCACGCACCACAACAGCGAGTACTTCAACCTCTCCACGGCGCTGCGCCAGTCCTCCACCACCTTTGTGTTTGACTGGATGTTCTACATGCCCATGGCCCTGCTGGGGGTGCCGGTGCAGATGTGGATCGCGGTGGCGCTGATCGACCTGCTCTACCAGTTCTGGGTCCACACCGAGCTGATCGGCCGCCTGGGCTGGTTTGACCGCATCTTTGTCAGCCCCAGCAACCACCGGGTGCACCACGGGCAGGACAGCTATTGCGTGGACACCAATTACGGCGGCATCCTGATCATCTGGGACCGCATGTTCGGCACCTACGCCGAAGAGGGCCCGACACCGGTGACCTTTGGCGTGCGCACGCCGCTGCGCAGTTTCAATCCGCTCTGGGGCAATCTGCACGAGTACGCGGCCATCTGGCGCGATGTGCGGCAGGCGCGGGGACTGCCCGCCAAGCTCGAGGCCCTCTGGACCCCACCCTCGGGCTGGTCGCGCGAAAAACTGGGGCCCTTTGACGCCCGCCAGGCCCAGCGCCACCAGGTGCCGGTGTCGCCCCGCATGCGCAGCTATGCCCTGGCGCAGCATGTGCTCAATGTGTTCTGGGTGTGTTGGTTTCTGTACCGCTTTCCAGCCTGGCCAGCCAGCACCGCGCTGCTGGTGGCGCTGTGGTTGGTGGCCGGTCTGGTGGCACCCACCGCCATGCTGGAGGGCCGCCCCTGGGGCCGCCGTCTGGAGTGGGGGCGCTGCTTGCTGGCGCCCCTGGTGCTGGCGATTGGACTTGGCCTGTGGCCAACTGGAGGTGCGGCATGACCGCCGATGCATTTTCGGACGCCGTGCTGTGCCTGTGCGCCCTGTGGCTGATGCGCGCCAATGGGCGCCAACAGCAAGCTGGCCTGGGCCTGGCCTGCGGCGTGATCGGTGTGGCGGCCATGCTGGGCGTGCTGCGGTTTTCCAACTGGACCGCGGCCAGCCAGGCGGTGGCGGGCACGCATCAATTCCTCTCGCTGCTCGGGGCAGTGGGCGCCTTTCCCTTGCTGGCCTATGCCTTGGCCTATCCGCACAGCCCGCTGGCACGGCGCTTTTCCGGTGCGTTCTGGATGATGTTCTCGGTGGGCGGCCTGGGCCTGGCGGTGGTGCTTTTGGGTGCCAAGGTCTGGGGGCAGGTCGTGCCGGTGCTGAGTGTGCTGTGGATCGCCCACACCGTCGTGCGCCGCTGGCCCGGTGCGCGGCGCTGGCGCGGTCTGCTGGGGGTGCTGGCCCTGCTGGCTGGCTTTGCCGCCACCTTGCTCATGCCGCGCCCCGACAGCCTGTGGTTGGGCTGGCTCAGCCGCATGGAAATCCTGCACTACACCCTGGCCGCCGCGCTGCTGTTGCTGGCCTGGCCGGTCTCGCGCTGGCACCGCAGCTAAAGCGCGGCATGGCCACGGCCGGTCCTGGGCCGCAAGGGCGCGTGCTATATTGATTTGTCTTTGCATCGCCTGCCATGTCCTGCCTGCGTCCCTCCTCATCTCTGCGCCAGCTGATTTTGCTGCTCTGGCTGGGGGTGGTGTTTGCCGCATCGGCCGCGCCGGCCCTGTCGCCGGCGTCCACCACCGACCTGGGCATCTGCAGCAGCAGCGACGATGGCACGGACACCCTGGAGGCCGATGCGGCCAAGGCCTCGCACACCCTGTCGTGCGCCCTGTGCCTGCCGGCCTGGGCCACGGCCCCTGACAGCTCGCCGCTGGCGCTGCTGCAACTGCCCAACGCCCTTGCCCCGTCGATGCCGGCTGGGCTGCTTGCTGGGGCCACGGCCCTGCCCTGGCAAGCCCGCGCGCCTCCCCTGATCCTCTGAGCGCTGTCTTGCCAACGGGCCACACGGCCCGCCAGGCCTTGCCCGTCCGGGCAATGGTCACGTTTGGGTTGAACAATTTTTTTCAGAGGATCACATGAAACAATGGGCAATGCTGGCAGCGGCCAGCTTGATGATGGGCGGCGCCTTGGCGCAAGTGACGGTCAAAGAGGCCTGGGTGCGCGCCACCGTGCCGCAACAAAAAGCCACCGGGGCCTTTATGCAGGTGCAATCGGCCAAGCCCGCGCGCCTGGTGGCCGCCAGCTCGCCGGTGGCGGGCGTGGTCGAGGTGCACGAGATGGCCATGGACAACGGGGTGATGCGCATGCGCGCCGTGCCGGGTCTGGACCTGCCGGCGGGCAAAGCCGTTGATCTCAAGCCGGGCGGCTTTCACGTCATGCTCATGGACCTCAAGCGCCAGGTCAAGGATGGCGAGCAGGTGCCGCTGACCCTGTCGGTGCAAGGCGCAGATGGCAAAACCGAGCGCATCGAAGTTCAGGCCACGGTGCGCGGCAACGCGCCCGCAGCGGGCCACGTGATGCCGCACGGCAACCACAAGCACTGAACCGAGGCCCTGGGCCGCTAACGGCGTGGTTCGCCCGCATCGGGTACCATGCCGGGATCAGAAGATGCCCAGGAGAGCGCATGTCCTCGTTTGCCGACCAATTCAAGGCAGAGATCGCCCGCATAGCCCGCAAGGAAATGAAGGCACAGGTCCAGCCCCTCAAGAAGGCCGCCAGCCAGTACCGCGGCGAAGTTGCCGCCCTCAAGCGCGAGATCGCCGCTCTTCAGGTCCAACTCAAGCGCGCCCAGAAGGCCTCGGGCCGCGCCGAACCCAGCGCCGCCTCAAGCGATGCCCCCACCGAAAAACTGCGCTTCCGTGCCGGCGGCTTTGCCACCTTGCGCAAAAAACTGGGCCTCTCGGCCGAGCAGATGGGCAAGCTGATCGGCGTGTCGGCCCTCTCGGTTTACCACTGGGAAAAAGGCCAGACCCGTCCGCGCGCGAGCCAGCTGCAGGCCATCGCGCAGGTGCGCGGCCTGGGCAAGCGCGCCGCGCTGCAGCGCCTGGCCGAGCAGGACGCTGCCGCGACCGCAGCACCCAAGACAGGGCGCAAGCCGCGGGCCAAGGCCGCTGAGGCCAGCCCCGCTGCCAGCGAGCGCCCGGCACCGCGCAAGCAACGCGCCACGCGCAAGCCCCGCTTGGCACCCGTTGACGCCCCTGCTGCCGCGACCAGCGCCTGAACGGGCCGCTGCGGCGCCCACCCCCTCAGCACCTGCTGCATGTCCGCATGCGGTGTGCCCGCGCACGCCGATCGCGCTTTGTGCCGCATCCTGCAACCGCACTGTCGCCCGCAGCACTGGTCAGCGCAAAAACCGCATGGCATACTGATTCGACCCTTGTGCATCGGGTACCGCGATCGATGCGCAAGCGGCAGATATCACACCCAACCAAGCGTCCCGAGCCGACCATGAACCACCTGATGCGCCACCTTCTTCCCCTGGGCCTGCTGGCCGCCTCCCTGCCTGCCATGGCCCAACAGACCTTGGTGCTGTCCACCTACGGCCTGAACAACGACCTGTTCAAGCGCGTCGTCTACACCCCCTTCGAAGCGCGCTGCGGCTGCAAGATCGTGCTCGAAACCGGCACCGCGGCCGCGCGCATGGCCAAGCTCGAAGCGCGCAAGCAAAACCCCAATGTGGACCTGGTCCAGACCACCGATTTCTCGGCGCTCGATGGGTCGCGCAAAGGCCTCTTCGAGACCATCGACTACCGCAAGCTCAAGAACGTCTCGCAAATCTATGACTTCGGCCGCGACCCGCTGCGCAACCAGCAGGCGGTGGCCTACACCGTTTACTCGGTGGGCCTGGTGGTGCGCACCGACAAACCCAGCAAAGACATCCAGAGCTGGAAAGACCTGTCCAATCCCGCGCTCAAAGGCCACGTTCTGTTGGCCAACATCACCGGCAACCAGGGCCTGGCCCAGCTGTACATGATCGACAAGGCCTGGGGCGGCATGAACACCGACATGAGCACCGGCCTGGGCAAGATCCAGGAGATGAAGCCCAATGTCGTGACCTATTACGCCCAGACCGCGCAAATGACCGCGCTGTTTGCGCAGGACGAGGCCTGGGTGGCGCCGGTGGGCCGCTTTGGCTGGTTGAACCTGCAAAAGACGGGCAAGCCGCTCAAGTGGCTGGTGCCCAAGGAAGGCCAGGTCGGCATGATGAACGTGATGGCCATCGTCAAGGGCAGCAAGCAGACCGAGCTGGCGCACCAGCTGATCGACTTCTGGCTGAGCAAAGAGGTGCAGACGGCGCTGGCCAACGAGCTGGCCGACTCGCCCATCAACCGCAACGCCACGCCCACCCCCGAGGCCGCGGCCGCCCTCACCTGGGGCAAGGACCAGATCAACTCGCTGAACTTCATGAACCCCGAGATGGTGGTGCGTGAGCAGGCGGGCTGGGTCAATGCCTGGAACAAGGTGATCGCGCGCTGATCGCCCCCCGCATGACCGCTCCTACCCCGCGCCTGAGCCCGGCCACGCGTGCCGCGCTCTGGCTGGTCTCGCCCGCCCTGCTCTTTCTGGCGATCTTTTTTCTGTGGCCGGTGCTGGCCCTGCTCTCGGGTGCGTTTGTGCTGGATGGCGTGCCCGGCATCGGACGCTTTCTCGCCTTTTTTGACGAGCCCCTGCACCAGCAGGTCTACTGGCGCACGCTGCGCATCGCTGGCCTGGTCACGCTCACCAGCATGCTGATCTGTTACCCCGCCGCCATGGCCCTGGTGCGGGTGGCCGCGCCCTGGCGTGGCCTGCTGACGGGTCTGGTGATCCTGCCGCTCATGGTCTCGCCCATCGCCCGCACCTACTCGTGGATCGTGCTGCTCGGGCGCGACGGCATGCTCAACAGCCTCGGCCTGTGGGCGGGGCTTTGGCCCGAACCGGTGCCCATGCTGTTTACCGAGGGCGCGGTGTTTCTGGGCCTGCTGCAGCTGATGATGCCCATGATGCTGATCTCGCTGGTCTCGGCCCTCGAGAACCTGCCGCCCGATGTGTCGGCCGCTGCGCGCACCCTGGGCGCCTCGCGCTGGCAGGTGTTTGCGCGCGTCATCCTCCCGCTCACGCAGGAAGGCCTGATTGTGGGGGGCACGCTGGTCTTTACCGGCTGCGTCACCGCCTACATCACCCCGGCCATGCTGGGCGGCCCCAAGGTGCTGATGCTCGAGACGCTGCTCTACCAGAAGGTGCAAATCGAATCGAACCTGCCGGCCGCCAGCGTCATCGCGGTCCTCTTGCTGATCACCACGCTGGCGGTGAATCAGGGCTTGCGACGCCTCTCCCGATGAACCAACCCTCACGCCTTGCGATGGCCATGCTGCTGATGGCCCTGACTTTTTTGATCGGCCCCTTCCTGGTCGTGTTTGCGGCGGGCTTTGGCACCGGCGAGACCATGAAGTTCCCACCCGAGGGCTTTGGCCTGCGCTGGTTCTGGCATGTGCTGCAGGTCGAGTCCTTTCAGCAAAGCTTCATGACCAGCCTGGGCGTGGGCCTGGGCAGCACCACGCTGGCCTTGTTGCTGGGCGTGCCGGTGGCCTACGCGCTCTCGCGCCACCGCAGCCCGGGCCTGGAGTGGATGCGCACCGCGCTCACCCTGCCCCTGATCGTGCCCGGCATCATCGTGGGCCTGGCCCTGATGAACGTGCTGGTGCTGGTCTACCAGCTGCCGGTGGTCAGCAGCCTGATGGTGGGCCACACCGCCTTGCTGCTGCCTTATGCGGTGCGCATCGTCTCGTCCAGCCTGGCCAATTTGCGGGTGGACATTGACGACGCGGCCATGACGCTGGGCGCCACCCGCCTGCAGGCCTTCTTCAAGGTGGTGCTGCCCAATATCCGCGCTGGCGTGGCGGCGGCCTTCATCCTGGCCTTCATCACCTCGTTCAACCAGGTGCCGGTCTCGCTCTTCCTGACCGGCCCGGGCGTGAGCACCCTGCCCATCGAGATGATGGCCTATATGGAAACCAGCTACGACCCCTCGATCGCGGCGCTCTCGACCCTGCTCGTGCTGTTCACCCTGGTGGTGGTGGCATTGACCGAAAAACTGCTGGGCATCAGCCAATACGTATGAAGCATTTGCATATCCGCGGCCTGCAACTGGCCTATGGCAAATCCGACCGCCTGGCGGTCGATGGCCTGGACCTGGAGGTCGCACAAGGCGAGCTGGTCTCATTGCTCGGGCCCTCGGGTTGCGGCAAGACCACCACCATGCGCGCCATCGCCGGCCTGCTGCAGCCGCGCGGCGGTCAGATCCATCTGGACGGGCAAGACATCACGCACCTGCCCACGCACAAGCGCGGCCTGGGCATGGTGTTTCAGTCCTACGCCCTGTTCCCGCACCTGAGCGCCTTCGAGAACGTGGCCTTTGGCCTGCGCCTGCGCCAGACCCCGGCGGCCGAGCTCAAGACGCGCGTGGACGAGGCGCTGGCCGCGGTGGGCCTGCAAGCCTTTGCCGAGCGCCAGCCCGCGCAGCTCTCGGGCGGTCAGCAGCAGCGCGTGGCGCTGGCGCGTGCCATGGTGCTGCGCCCGCGCCTGATGCTGCTCGATGAGCCGCTGTCCAACCTGGACGCCCGCCTGCGGGTGGACATGCGTGCCGAGTTGCGCCGCCTGCAGCGCCTGTCGGGCATCACCATGGTGTACGTGACGCACGACCAGGACGAGGCGCTGAGCCTGTCCGACCGCATCGTCATCATGCGCCAGGGCCGCATCGAACAACAGGGCACCCCGCCCGAGATTTACCACCGGCCCGCCACCGCGTTTGTGGCCCGCTTCATGGGCTACGACAACCTCTTGCGTCCCGTGCCCGACCTGCCCTTTGCCTGGCCGACAGGCGCCCGCCAGCTGGCCTGGCGGCCGCAGCAGGTGCAGGTGGCCAGCGCCGATCAGCCGGGCCTGCCCGGCACGGTGCTGGCGCGCTCCTACCTGGGCGAGCGCCTGGAGGTGCTGGTGCAAACCGCTGCCGGCCCCTTCAAGGGCACGGCCCGCGGCGACAGCCCGCTGGCCGAGGGCGATGCGGTGCGCCTGCAACTGGACCCGGCGCAGGCCGCTGCCCTGCAGGACGAAGGCGATGGGTTCTGACGCCCGCCGGCCCATCTGGCTCGACACCGACCCCGGCTTTGACGACTGGTGGGCCTGGACCCTGCTGCAAACCCACCCAGCCTTTGAGCTGCTGGGCGTGAGCATCGTCTCGGGCAATGCGCCGCTGACGCGCACCCTGGACAACGCCTGCCGCATCCGCGACTGGCACGGCTGGCCCACCCCGCTGTGGGCTGGCGCCGACCGGCCGCTGGTGCAATCGGTGGTGACCGCGCAAGACGTGCTGGGCGACCAGGGCCTGGCCAGCGTGGGCGCCACCTTGCCCCCCGCCACCCACGGCCCGCGCGCGGGCGATGCGGTGGACGCGCTGATTGCCGCTGCGCGTGCGCGACCGGGCGAGCTCACCCTGGTGGCCATCGGCCCACTGACCAATGTGGCGCTGGCCATGGCGCGCGCCCCCGATCTGCCCAGCCTGCTGCGCCAGATCGTGGTGATGGGCGGCAGCGTGGACCGGGGCAACACCACCGCGGTGGCCGAGTTCAACATCCACGCCGACCCCGAGGCGGCCGCGCAGGTGCTGGGCGCCGCGCGCGACCTGGCGCAACAGCCCCTGCACCTGTTTGGCCTGAACGTGTGCCGCCAGGTGCTGGTGGGCCCCGAGCATGTGCACGGCCTGCGCGCGCTGGGCACCGAGCGGGCCCACACCTTTGCCGACCACCTGCAGGCCTATGTGGCGATTGCGCACCGGCGTGGTGGCACGCACATGGCGGTGTACGACCCCACCCCGGTGGCCTGGCTGCTGGACCCCGGCGCCTTTGACTTCGAGCCCGCGCAGGTGGCGGTGGAATTGCAGGGCACGCTCACGCGCGGCATGACGGTCTGCGAGTTCCGCGTGCCCGCGCGCGCCGCGCCCAACACCCAGGTCGCCATGCGCGCCGATGGACCGCGCGTGATGCGCACACTGATGGAAGGCCTGCACGCATGCCTGCGCTGAACCCAGAGGCCCTGCTGGGCTTTTTGCACCAGATGCCCAAGGTCGAACTGCACTGCCACCTGCTGGGCACCGTGCAGCGCCAGACCCTGCTGGACTGGAGCCGGCGCGCCGGCATGCCGCTGTCCGAGGCCGAGATCGAGGCCTTCTATGTGCGCGGCGAAAAACCCGTGGGCGTGCTGCGCGTGCTGCGTGCGCAAGAGCAGCTGCTGCACCGCTCGGCCGAGGACCTGTACCGCCTGGTGATCGAGTACCTGCAAGCGGCCAGCGCGCACCAGGTGCGCTACGCCGAAATCTTCTGGAACCCCACCGGCAGCATGCGCGACAGCGGCATCCCGTATGCGGACGCGGTGGACGCCATGATCCGCGGCCTGCGCGACGCGCAAAGCCAGTGGGGCATCATCGGCCGCCTGGTGCCGTCGATTGACCGCGAGGCCTCGGTCGAAGAGGCCCTGCAGATGGTCGATGAGATGATCGCGCACCGGCGCGACGAGGTCATCGGTCTGGGGATCGACTACCGCGAAAACGACCGCCCGCCCGAGCTGTTTGCGCAGGCCTACCAACGCGCGGGTCGTGCTGGCTTCAAGCGCACCGCGCACGCGGGCGAGTTTGGCTGCCCCTGGACGCATGTGCAGACCGCCATCGACGCGCTGGGCGTGGACCGCATCGACCATGGCTACACCGTGCTCGATCACCCACCGCTGGTGCAGGCCTGCATCGAGCGCGACATCGTCTTCACCGTGGTGCCCACCAACAGCTACTACCTGCGCACCTTGCCGCGCGAGCGCTGGGCGCTGGACCACCCCATCCGCCACATGCCGCGCCAGGGCCTGAAGGTGCACCCCAACACCGACGACCCGACCCTGCACCTGGTCACGCCCACGCAGGCCTGGCACATGATGGTGCGCGACTTTGACTTTGGCCTGGCGGACCTGCGCGACTTCATGCACCACGGCCTGCAGGCCGCGTGGATCGACGACAGCACCCGGCGCCAATGGCGGGCCGAGTTTGACCAGACCTGGGACGCGCTGCTGGCGCGCCACGGCCTGGCCAGCGCTTAACGCTGCCAGCGCATCGACAGGCCCAGGGCCAGCAGCACCGCAAGCAGCGCTGCGCCGATCAGCAGGGCCGAGACCTCGGTGTCGCGCTGCTCCAGCGTCAGCTGCGAGGACAGGTGCGCATAAATGCGCTGCAGGTCGGTGGCATTGGTGGCACGGAAGAACTCAGCCCCCGTGATCTCGGCCACTTTTTGCAGCGCCTCCTCATCGACCCGGGCATAGAACGAGAAGCCCTCAAAGCCCGGGATGAAACCGTTGGGGGTGCCAAAGGCCACGGTGTAGACGCGCACGCCCTTGCGCGCCGCCAGCCGCGCGGCTTCGAGCGGATCGGGCCCGGTGGTGCGCCGACCATCCGAGAGCAGCACGATGGCCCCGGCGGTGTACGAACCCACCGGCATGTCGCGCACATCGGCGGCGGGTTCGCTTGGGGCCGCCTGACCCAGCGGCCGCGCCCCCGCCATGCCGCCGCCCCCGCCCATGCCGGCGCCCATGCCGGGCCCATAGACCATGGCCTCGATGTCCAGTGCGGCCTTGGGCAGCAGGGTGCCCAGCGCCACCAGCAGGCCACTGCCCGTGGCGGTGCCGCGTTGCAATTGAAAGCGATCGATCGCCGCCAGCAGGGCATTGCGGTCGTCGGTGATGGGCTGCACCAGCTGCGCCGTGCCGGCAAAGCTCACGATGCCCACGCGTGCCGAGGTGGGCAAGTCCTTGATGAATCCGCGCACCGCCTCTTGCGCCGCGACGATGCGGCTGGGCGGCACGTCCTCGGCCAACATGCTGCGCGAGACGTCCATGGCCAGCACCAGGCTCATGTAGTCGGCCGGCAGCGTCACGCGGGCGGTGGGTCTTGCCAGCGCCAGCAAACAGCAGGCCCCGGCCAGCCACAGCAGCGCGGGCGGCGCATGGCGGCGCCAGCCGTGGCTGCGCCCCAGGGCCGGCCGGATCAGGCTCAAGCCCGAATACACCAGCGCTTGCCGACGGCGGCGGCGCAGTGCCCACCAATAGCCCCAGACCGCCAGCGGCCAAACAAGCAGTAGCCAAAGCAGGTCAGGCCAGATAAAGTGCATCATGTCTCCGTCTTCATCTGTTTCACAGCACTCTACACCCAAGCGAGCGCCGACGTGAAGTTTTTGATCCGCGACGCCTTATCTCCCCTGCGCCCGCTCGGTTCCTGGCGCGGGGCGCTGGCCGCCCTGCTGGTCGCCGCCCTGCTCATGCTCGCGGGCGTGGGCGTGGCCTCGCTCTTGGGCTGGCGCCAGAGCGCGCCGCCTCCCCTGACGCAAAAAGACATCGACGCGGCGGTGCTGCACACCCTGGCCACCAAAGAGTTGCCCTCGCGCGCTGCGCGCGCCGCCGCCGTCATTGGCCCGTCGGTCGTGCGCGTGATCGCCCTGGGGCCGCTGCCGCCCGATCACGGCAAAAACAAAAAATCAGATAAAAAAGATAAATCCGACAAAAATGAGACACCCAAGCCCAACGCCGACGGCGACGTCGAACTGGGTGTGGGGTCTGGGGTGGTGATCAGCGAAGAGGGCCTGATCCTGACCAACTGGCATGTGGTGCAGGGCGCGCGCCGCCTGCAGATCACCTTTGCCGACGGCACGCAAAGCAATGCCCGCATCAAGGCGCCCATGCCCGATCAGGACCTGGCCCTGTTGCAGGCCGAGCGCCTGCCCGATGACTTGCAACCGGCCACCCTGGCGGGCAGCGGTGGCCTGCAGCCCGGCGACGAGGTGGTCGCGGTGGGCTTTCCATTTGGCATTGGCCCCTCGGTCTCGGCCGGCGTGGTCTCGGGCCTGGAGCGCGAGTTTCCGGGCGATGGCGACCGCCCCCCGCTGCGCGGGCTGATCCAGGCCGACGCCGCGGCCAATCCGGGCAACTCGGGCGGGCCGCTGGTGAACATGTCGGGCGAGGTGGTGGGCATCGTCACCGCCATCCTCAATCCCACCCGCGCCCGCACCTTTATCGGCATCGTGTTTGCGGCCACGCTCGAGAGCGCGGGCGCCGGCCTGGGCATTCCCCCGTTTTAGCGAAAGACCCCCCGCCATGAGTGCACCCCACCAAGACTGGAACGCCGGCCGACCTGGCCAGGACAGCGCCGCCGCGGCCGCGCAAATGGAGCGCGTGCTCTTTGAGGTCAAGCGCATCGTCGTGGGCCAGGACGCGTTTCTCGAGCGCATCCTGGTGGCCTTGCTGGCGCAGGGCCACCTGCTGATCGAGGGCGTGCCGGGGCTGGCCAAGACCCTGACGGTCAACACCCTCTCGCAGGTGCTGCAGGGGCGCTTCAAGCGCATCCAGTTCACCCCCGACCTGCTGCCCGCCGACCTGGTGGGCACGCGCGTCTACAACCAGAAGACCGGTGAGTTCAGCACCGTGCTGGGCCCGGTGTTTGCCAACCTGCTGCTGGCCGATGAAATCAACCGCGCCCCGGCCAAGGTGCAAAGCGCGCTCCTGGAGGTGATGCAGGAGCGCCAGGTCACGATTGCCGGCCAGACCCACCCGCTGCCGCGCCCCTTTGTGGTCATGGCCACGCAAAACCCCATCGAGACCGAAGGCACCTACCCCTTGCCCGAGGCGCAGATCGACCGCTTCATGATGAAGGTGCGGGTGGGCTACCCCACCGAAGAAGAAGAGTTTGTGATCGTGCAGCGCATGACCGGCGCGGCGCTGGCGGTGCAGGCCGTGTGCGACACCGACGAGCTGGTGCGCCTGCAGGCGCTGTGCCGCCAGGGCTATGTCGACCCGGCGCTGGTGCAGTTTGCGGTGCGCCTGGTGGCCGCCACGCGCGAGCCCGCGCGCTTTGGCTTGCCCGACATGGCGCGCCAGCTGAGCTTTGGCGCCAGCCCACGCGCCACCATCGGCCTGATCGAGGGCGCGCGCGCCCTGGCCTTTCTGCGTGGGCGGCCCTACGCGCTGCCGCAAGACCTGATCGACCTGGTGCCCGATGTGCTGCGGCATCGCCTGGTCCTGTCGTACGAGGCGCTGGCCGAGGGCGTGCAGGCCGAGCAGCTCATCGCCCGCCTGCTGCAGGCCGTGCCCGCCCCTTCCCGCCCCCTGGCCACCCATGTGGACCCCCTGGCGTCGCCGGCGCTCTGAGGCGCCCGGGGCCGACAGCGCCCCGGCCAGCCCAGCGGCCCTGCCGCAGGCCTCGGCCTGGCTGCAGCGCCTGGAGTGGACCGTGATGAAGCGTCTGCACGGTCAGCTGCAGGGCGATTTCCGCAGCCTGTTCCGGGGCACGGGTCTGGATCTGGCCGATCTGCGCGAATACCAGCCGCACGACGATGTGCGCCACATCGACTGGAACGTCACCGCCCGCCTGCAGGTGCCGCATGTGCGCGAGCACCACGAGGACCGCGAACTGGCCGCCTGGTTTCTGGTGGACCTATCGGGCTCGGTGCAGTTTGGCTCGGGCCCGACCAGCAAGCGCGAGCTGGCGCTGCAGGCCACCGCGGTGCTGGCGGCGCTGCTCTCGCGCCAGGGCAACCGCGTGGGCCTGATCCTGCACACCGGGGCGGGCCCGCGCGCGCAAGTGATCGTGCCCCCGCGCACCGGCCGCACGCACCTGCTGCAGATGCTGCACCGCCTGCAACACACCCCGCCCGCCGGGGCCACCCAGCACAGCGACTTGGCCAGCTGGCTGCGCCAGGCGCAAAGCCTGCTGCGCCAACCGGCGATGCTGCTGGTGGTCTCGGATTTCATCGCGCCCGATGGCTGGCAGCAGCCCCTGTCCGAGCTCTCGCGCCGCCATGAGCTGCTGGCCCTGCGCCTGCAAGACGTGGTCGAGCAGCAGCTGCCCGCCGCTGGGCTGGTGTGGCTGCAAGACGCCGAAACCGGCGAACAGATGCTGCTGGATTTGGGCGACCGCGCGCTGCGCGAACGCTTTGCCGCGCAGGCCCTTGCGCGCGACGAGGCCCTGACCCAGTCGCTGCAGCGCGCCGGCGCCGACCACCTGACCTTGCGCACCGACGAAGCGGTCGACCGCGCCCTGCTGCGCCTGGTGCAGCGGCGCCGCCGCACCGCGCGCCAGGCCATGCACCAGGGGCGTGTGCATGCCTGATCTGAGCCATGTGCAATGGGTGTGGCCGGTCCTGCTGTGGGGCCTGCTGCTGCCGCCCCTGCTGCTGGCCTTGCGCCTGTGGCAACAACGCCGCCAGGCCCAGCGCCCGTCGAGCTGGGGCCAGATGCCGGTGGGCACTTGGGGCTGGGGGGTGAGCCTGCTCTTGCTGCTGGGCCTGACCCTGCTGGTGCTGGCGCTGGCGCGACCGCGCGTGGTGCTGCTGGCGCCCAGCCGCCTGGACACCGTGATGCTGGTGGTCGACAGCTCGGGCAGCATGCGCGCCGACGACCTCAAGCCCAGCCGCCTGGCGGCCGCGCAAGAGGCCTTGCAACGCTTTGTGGCGGCGCAGCCGTCCAAGGTCAAGCTGGGGGTGGTGAGCGTGGCCGCCACCGCCGCCCTGGTGCAGCCGCCCACCGACGAGCGCGAGCCGGTGCTGCGCGCCATCGAGCAGCTGAGCCTGCAGCCCGGCACCGCCCTGGGCAGCGGCCTGGTGATCGCGCTGGACGCGGCGCTGCCGGCATCGGGCCTGGATGTGCGCAAGCTGATCGAGGACGCGCCCGACCGGCAGGCCGCCGACAAAGGCCAGCCCCTGCCCGGCGCCCCCAAGGGCACGGGCGGCGAGGCGGTGCGCCAGACCCCGGGCAGCCAGCGCTCGGTGGCCCTGGTGCTGCTGAGCGACGGTCAGAGCAATGTGGGCCCCGACGTGCAGCGCATGGCACAGCTGGCGGCCGACCTGGGCGTGCGCGTGCACACCGTGGGCCTGGGCACGCCGCAGGGCGTGGTGCTCAAGGCACAGGGCATGTCGGTGCGGGTGAAGCTGGACGAGGGCGCGCTCAAGCAGATTGCCGACACCACCCGGGGCGAGTATTTCCGCGCCGAGGACAGCGCCACGCTGGCCCGGGTCTACGACCAACTCTCGCGCCGCGTGGCCTGGCGCCAGCAACAGCAGACCGAGGTGAGTGCCCTGCTGGGGGCCCTGGGCATGGCCCTGGTCCTGCTGGCCACCGGCCTGAACTGGTGGCGCCGCGGCCGGATCGCCTGAGGGCGCAGCCCTGCCCATCATCCACGCACCTGACCCAGGATTGCCCACCATGACCTTGCGCCAATGTGCCCTTGCCCTCTTCCTTGCCTGTGCCCAGGCCCTTGCGCACGCGCAAATCGACCAGCAGGTCATCACGCTGAACACGCGCGCGGGCGTCACGATGAAGGTGTTGTGGCTCAAGACCGAGGCGGCCAAGGCAACGGTGGTGCTGTTTGCCGGTGGCCACGGGGGACTGCGGCTGTTTGCCAATGGGTCCATGCAGTGGGGCGATCAAAATTTTCTGGTGCGGACCAAAGAGCTGTTTGCCAAGCAGGGGGTGAATGTGGCCGTGGTCGACGCGCCTTCGGATCGACAGCGGCCGCCCTTTTTATCGGGCTTTCGGCACAGCGCCGAGCACGCCCAGGACGTGCGGGTGCTGGTCGATGCGCTGATCCAGCAATCGCCGGTGCCGGTCTGGCTGGTGGGCACCAGCCGCGGCACCGAATCGGCCGCGTCGGTGGGCATCCGGCTGCAAGACCACCCGCACATCAAAGGGCTGGTGCTGACCGCCAGCATCCTGGTCAGCCAGGACGGCACGGCCGTGCCAGAGCAGCCCCTCAAGACCTACCCCGGATCGGTCCTGGTGGTTCACCACACCCAAGACAGCTGCCGCGTCACCCGCTATGCCGACCTGCCCAAACTGCGCGCGCAACTCAATCCCCAGGCGCCCCATGCGGTGCTGACCTACGCCGAGGGCATCAGCCAGGGCGACCCCTGCCAGGCCTTGGCGCACCACGGCTTCAACGGCATCGAACCCCAGGTGGTGTCGGACATGGTGGCGTGGATGCTCAAGCACTGAGCCGCAGTGCCCAGCGGGGCTGACGCCTAGCCCTCGTACCCCTTGCCCAGCGCCAGCAGCTCGGGGGTGCCGATCACGGCGTTCAGGCCGTCAAAGTCCAGCATGCGGTCTTGCCAGGGGGCGGTGCTGCGGTGCTGCGCCAGGCTGGCGTAATAGCCCTGCATGCCCCGCGCCAGGGCGCGCACGGTGCCGCCCGGGTAGATCACGATCCGAAAGCCCCGCGCGCTCAGCTCGTCGGCGCTTTGCACCGGGGTCTTGCCGCCCTCCACCATGTTCGCCAGCAGCGGCACGCGCTGCGCAAAGCGCTGGCAGGCGGCGTCCATTTGTGCGGGGCTGCGCAAGGCCTCGATGAACAAGGCGTCGGCGCCAGCGGCCAGGTAGTGCTCGGCCCGCTCCAGCGCGGCGTCCAGGCCCTCGACGGCCAGCGCGTCGGTGCGCGCCAGGATCAGGGTCTGCGCCGAGCGGCGCGCATCCACCGCCGCCTTGATCTTGCCCACCATCTCGCCCACCGGCACCACGCCCTTGCCGTCCAGATGGCCGCAGCGCTTGGGAAAGGTCTGGTCCTCCAGCTGGATCATGGCCGCGCCAGCGCGCTCGAAGTCGCGCACGGTGCGCTGGGTGTTGAGCGCATTGCCAAAGCCGGTGTCGGCATCGACGATCACCGGCAGGCGCACGCGGTCGGTGATGTGCGCCAGGGTTTGCGCCACCTCGGTGGCGGTGGTCAGGCCAATGTCCGACCGGCCCAGGCGGGTGTAGGCAATCGACGCCCCCGACAGGTACAGGGCCTCAAAGCCTGCCTGCTCGGCCAGCAAGGCGCTCAGCGCGTCGTAGACCCCTGGGGCCAGCACGGCCTGGGCTTGTTGCAGTCGTTGGGCAAGCATGGTCAGTCCTTGGTCGGCGCCGTCAGGCGGCGCGAGGGTTCAGAAATTCGGCCATGGCATGGGCCGCGATGTGGCCGCCTGCGATGGCGCTCAGCAGGCCGTTGCCCGACAGATAGCCCCACACCGCCGAGCCCGACACGCCGCGCGCAGCACCCCCCGCTGCCCACAGATTGGGCAAGGGCTGGCCCGCCGGGTCCAGCACCCGCGCCTGGGCGTCGATGGCCAGGCCCCCCTGGGTGTGGAACAAGGCCCCGGTCACGCGGATGGCATACAGCGGGCCGCTGAGCGCGCGCGCAAACACCCGGCCGGTGTGCGGGCAGGGGCCCGGCTGCACCGCCGCCAAGGTGCGCGCCAGCACCTCGGGCGGGCAGCCCAGGTGCGCGGCCAGGTCGGCGGGGGTGTCAAAGCGGCGCACCGCGCCCGCGCTTTCGGCCTCCAGCACATCCGGAAAGCCACGCGCAAAGGCCAGGATGGCCTCGTCAAACACATTGAAGGCCAGGCCCCCAGGCTGGGCCAGCACCTGCATGGCCGCTTCCGAGTAGCCCTGGGTCTCGTCATGAAAGCGCTCGCCCCGGGTGTTGAGCTGGATGCCGCCTTGCATCATCAGCGCCCAGGTGATCAGCGTGCCCTGGGGCACCGCCCACGAGCCATGGCCCTGGTAGGCGCGCATATCGGCCAAGGCCGCGCCCAGGGCCTGGCCCCAGCGCACAGCCGAGCCGTCGTTGCCCACATGGCCGGCATAGGTGGCCTCGGCCATCTCGGGAATCCACTGGCGCACCAGCTCAGGCGATCCGCCATAGCCATTGCAGGCCAGCAGCAAGGCCCGGCAGGCGATGCGCTCGGTGCTGCCGTCGGGGCGGCGCACGCCCACGCCGCGCACCTGCTTGCTGGCGTCGCACCACAGCTCGGTCACGCGCGCGTCGCTCATCACCGTCAGGCCCGCGCTGTCGGCCGCGCGCTGCAGGCGCTGCATCAGGCCGGTGCCGGTTTTTTCGGGCACGGCATGCATGCGGTGCACGCTGTGGCCGGGGTACAGAAAATCATCCAGCACCTGCCAGACCAGGCCATGGTGCTCGGCCAGCGCGTCCATGGCCGGGCCAATCGCCTGGCTGTAGGCCGCCACCAGGTGTGGCGCGGCCTGGCCCTTGGCCTTGGCCTGGATGTCGGCGGCAAATTGCGCCGGGGTATCGGCAATGCCTTGGCGGCGCTGGGCAGCGGTGCCCGCTGCCGGCACAAAGCCCGAGGACAGCGCGGTCGAGCCGCTTGGGTGGGCATCGCGCTCGAGCACCACCGCCTCGATGCCCAGGCGCTGCAGGGCCAGGCCTGCGGTCAGGCCGCAGGCGCCGCCGCCCACGATCAGCACCGGCACCTCGGGGGCATCCAGCGGGCCGTCGCAGTGGCGCAACTCGGGGGCTTGGGCGGTGTCGGTCATGGGCTTGCGCGGCTTTGGGGGATGGGTCGGCCAGGCGCTTTAGCGCGCGGCCAGGCCTTGCACAAATTCGGCACAGGTCATGACCTGGGCAATGGTGGACATGTCCTCAAGCGCGGCGGCGTGGGTGCGCTCGGCAAACGCCGCGCAGCCGTCGCTCAGGACCACGGTGTCGTAGTCGCGCATGTGCGCATCGCGCACGGTGCTGGCCACGCCGCCGTTGGTGACGATGCCCGAGACGGCCAGCGTGCTCACGCCGGCACGGCGCAGCACCCAGTCGAGCTGCGTGTTGAAAAACGCCGAGTAGGCGACCTTCCACACGCACACATCGACCACGCCGCGCAGGCTGGGCACCAGGGCCTGGCCCTCGCTGTTGGGCGCAAAGTCGCCGCGGCGCAAGAAGGGCCGCTTGGCCAGCAGGTGGGGCGAGATCATGGGCTCGCCCTGGGTATCGGGCCACAAGGTGAACAGGCTCGCGCAGACCAGGCCGCCCTGGGCCTTGACGGCCTGGGCCACGCCCAGCATGCGTGCGGGCAGGGCCTGCGCGGCGGGGCTGACCGCGCCGCCGCGCGCATACGCGCCCTGCGGGTCCAGAAAGTCTTGCTGCAGGTCGACGATGACCAGGCCGATCTTGCTCATGCGCTGCGCTCCACCAACAAATTGCCCAGGGCATCGACCCGCGCCGCAAAGCCCGGCTCCAGCCAGACCGTGGTGTCGGCCTGCTCCAGAATGGCCGGGCCCTGCACCGTATGGCCCACCGGCAGGTCCAGGCGAGCAAAACGCTGCGCGTCCCACCACTGGCCCGCGTGGTACACGCGCTGCGTGCCCAGCGATGCGGTGCTGCCCTCGCCTTGCGGGGCCAGCAAGGCCAGGTCGAATTTGGGCCGGTGGCCAATGCGCGCATAGCGCAGGTTCAGCACGCGGATCACCAGGCCCGGCAAGGTGCGGCCAAAGGCGTCGGCATAGGCGCGCTCAAAGGCCTGTCGGATGCCGTCGCGGCTGATGGGCCCATCGGGCAGCACCACCGGCAGGGTGTGCGTCTGGCCCAGGTACAGCATGTCCAGCGCCACCTCTTGCGACACGCCCTCAAAGCGCACACCAGCCGAGTCCAGGCGCTGCTGGCACTGCGCGGCCAGGGCGCCAACGCGCTGCGTCAGCGCATCGATATCGAGCTGGTCGAGCGTCTGGTTCAGGGTCTGCACCGCGTCATGGCGCATGTCGGCCATCACGCAGCCCAGGGCCGAGGTCACGCCGGGGTAGCGCGGGATGATGCCGGTGCTCACCCCCACCTCGCGCATCATGGCGCACACATGCAGGGCGCCGCCGCCACCAAAAGGCATGTAGGCAAACTGGCGTGGGTCGTGGCCTTTTTCAATCGAGACGACGCGGATGGCGCCGGCCATTTTGGCGTTGGCCACGGTCAGGATGGCCTCGGCCGCGGCCAGGGGCTCGAGCCCCAGCGGACGCGCCACCTGCGCCTCGATGGCGGCCAAGGCCGCCTGCGCATCGAGCGCCTGCAGCAGGCCCCCGCCCAGCGGGCGCTCGGCGGCAATGCGGCCCAGCACCACGTTGGCGTCGGTCACCGTGGGCCGCGTGTTGCCCCGCCCATAGCACACCGGGCCGGGCACGCTGCCGGCCGACTCGGGGCCCACCTGCAGCATGCCGCTGGCGTCCACCGACGCGATCGAGCCGCCGCCCGCGCCAATGGTCTCGATCTGGATCATGGGCGAGCGCACCACCAGGCCAAACTCGACCGCCGTCTGCGCGGTCAGCGAGGCCTGCCCGTCAGCGACCAGGGACACGTCAAACGAGGTGCCGCCCATGTCGCCGGTGATCACATTGGGATGACCCGCCGCACGGGCCACGGCCGCGCAGGCGATCACGCCCGCCGCCGGCCCCGACAGCGCGGTGCGCACCGGCACCTCGCAGGCGGTCTGGCGCGACATCACGCCGCCATTGCTTTGCACGATCAGCAGCTCGCCGGCAAAGCCCTGGGCCCGCAGATCGGCATCGAGCCGGCCCAGGTAGCGACCCACCACCGGCTGCAGCGAGGCGTTCAGGGTGGCGGTCGAGCAGCGCTCGAACTCGCGGATTTCGGGCAGCACCTCGTGCGCCGCGGTCACATGCGGATTGGGCCAAAGCTCGCGCACCGCGGCCACCGCCGCGCGCTCGTTGTCGGCATTGGCATAGGCGTGGATAAAGAACACGCACACCGCCTCGCAGCCCTGCGCCAAGAGCTGCTGCGCGGCCGCACGCACCTGCGCCAGATCGACCGGGGTGTGCAAGCTGCCGTCGGCCAGCACACGCTCGTCCACCTCCAGGCGCAGGTCACGCGGCACCACCGGGCGGTAGTTGCCGCGCAGGCCCCAGGTCTGCGGCCGGTCGCGCCGGCGCATCTCGAGCACATCGCGAAAACCGCGCGTGGTGATGATGCCGGTGCGCGCCATCTTGCGCTCGAGCAAGGCGTTGGTGCCGACGGTGGTGCCGTGCACGATGGTCGCCAGCGCCTGGGCCTCGGTGCCCTCGCTCAAGGTCTGCACCCCGGCGGCCTGCAGCGAGCGGCGAATGCCGTTCATGAAGCCCACCGACTCTTCGCCCCGGGTCGAGGGCACCTTGACGATGTGCGCGGCGCCCGCGGCCTCATCGAGCACAAACAAATCGGTGAAGGTGCCCCCCACGTCCACCCCCACCACCAAACGTCCACTGCTCATGACTTGTCCTTGTGCGTGACCAGGCCCAGGGCCTCATCGTGTGCGCGCGCCTGGGCGTCGCGCCGTGCGGGATCGCCCCAGCCGCCGCCGCCCGGGGTTTCCAGGCGCACCCGCTCGCCCTTGCGCAAGCGAATGCCCAGCATCTTCGAGACCATGGGCGGGCGCTGCCAGTCCTGCCCCTGCTGGTACATGAAGACATTGGGCAGGGCCGGCTGGCCGCCGTTGACGCCCTGCGGCGGCACCTTGCCGCGCTCGCCAAAAATAAAGGCCTCGGCGCTTTCCTCCAGCAACTCGATCTCGTAGACCGCGCCCAGGCCGCCGCGAAACTCGCCGTCGCCGCCCGAGTTCTCGCGCAGCGCCCATTGCGTAAAGCGCACCGGGTAGGCCGCCTCCAGAATCTCGAGGGGCGGGATGGTGGCGGTGGAAATCGGCGCGTTGCCATGGCTCAGGCCATCGCCCGCGCTGTGGCCGCCGTGGCCGCCGCCAAAAAAGCTGAACATCACCCAGCGCTGGCCGGCGCGCGCCGGGTCGCTGCGGTGGCCCGCGATCGACAAGGCGTTGATGGTGCCGTAGGCCTGCGCCACCGCGCGCTGCGGATCGGCCAGGGCGGTGGCGCCAAAGATCACATCGATCATGCGCAGGATGGTCTCGGTGTAACCGCCCACCGGGCGCGGACGGCTGGCGCTGATGAGCTTGCCGTCGGGGATCACGATCTCGACCGCGTCCAGCACGCCGGCGTTGGCCGGCACATCGGGAAACACATGCTTGAGGGCCACATAGCAGGCCGCCACCGCCGTCGCGCGCGAGATGTTGACGGGGCCGGCGCACTGCGCGCTGGTGCGCGCAAAGTCCAGCGTCAGCCGGTCGCCGGCCACGGTCATGTCCAGCGCGATCGAGAGCTTCTCGTCGCGCACGCCGTCGTTGTCCAGCCAATCGTCAAAGCGGTAGGTGCCGTCGGGCAGGTCGCGGATGTGGCGGCGCATCAGCACCTGGGCGCGCTCGCGCAGCGCCTGCATGGCCGCCAGCACGCGCGCGTCGCCCTGCTCGTCGAGCAATTGCTGCAGGCGCCGCTCGCCCAGGGCCAGGGCCGAGAGCTGGCCATTGAGGTCGCCCCACAGGCTGTCGGGCAGGCGGGTGTTGGCCTTCAGAATGGCCAGCACATCGGGGTCCATCTGGCCTGCGCGCAAGATGCGCACCGGCGGGATCTGCACCGCCTCTTGCCAGCACTCGGTGGCAGCGGGGTTGTAGTTGCCCGGCACCGCACCGCCCACATCGTGCCAGTGCGCGGCCGAGGCCAGAAAACAAAACAGCTGGCCCTGGCGGAACACCGGGCGCACCAGCTTGAAGTCGTTGGCGTGTGTGCCGCCGTCATAGGGGTCGTTGAACAGCCAGGTGTCGCCGTCCTGCATGCCGCCGCGCTCGGCGGCGGCGGCCATGGCGGTGCGCACCGCAAACGCCATCGCGCCCACAAACACCGGCAGACCCGACTTACCCTGCACCAGGGTGTCGCCGCTGCGCGCGTCGTACAGGCCGTGGCAGGCGTCGTGGGCCTCGGCAATGATGGGGTTGAACGCGCTGCGGTAGAGCGTGGCGTCCATTTCATCGGCAATCTGCTCCAGCCGCCCTTTGAGGACGGCCAGGCTCACCGGATCGAGGTCTTGGGTCATGAACGGGCCTTGCGAAATTGTTCGGTCAGTGCGGGCAGCAGGCCGCCGGCGCGCACCATGTCCAGCAAAAAGGACGGCACCGGGGCGCAGGCCAGGCTGCGGCCATCGTCGGTGTGCACGCGGTAGGGCTGATCGCCTTGCGGCGGCTGCAGGCCAATGCGCTGGCCCTCTTGCAGTTGCTCGGCCTCGGGGCAGGTCAGGAGCAGCAGGCCCAGGTTGTAGGCGTTGCGGAAAAACAGGCCGCTGTACGAGGGCGCGATCACCGCCGCCAGGCCCAGGTGGCGCAGCACGCCCGCGGCCTGCTCGCGCGAGGAGCCAATGCCGAAATTGGGCCCGGCGACCAGCACGTCACCCGGCCGCACCTGGGCCGCAAATTCGGGCCGCACCGCCTCCAGGCAGTGCGTGGCCAGCTCTTCGAGCGGGCGCTTCATGTAGATGCCTGGCGCCAGCACATCGGTGTCGATGTCGCTGCCAAAGCGCCAGACGCGGGACATGGCCAGGGCGGTGTTCATGCCAGCACCTCGCGCGGGTCGGTGATGCGCCCGCGCAGCGCGCTGGCGGCCACGGTGTAGGGCGAGGCCAGGTAGACCTGCACGCTGGCCGGGCCCATGCGGCCCTTGAAATTGCGCGCCGTGCTGGAGATCACCGTTTGCCCCTCGGCAAAGGTGGCGCCATAGCCGGCGCAGGCGCCACAGCTGTTGGGCAGCAGCTGCGCCCCGGCGTCCAGCAAGACCTGCAAGGTGCCCTCGCGCTCGGCCTGTTGCTGCTCGCGCAGGCTGGCCGGGGCCACCAGCAGCTGCATGCCAGGCGCCACGCGCTGCCCGCGCAGCACGCGCGCCGCGGCGCGCAAGTCCTGCAGCTTGGCCCCCGTGCAGGCGCCAATGTAGGCAATCTGCGGCTGCACCTGGGCGTGCGCCGTCACCGGCTGGGTGTTGGCCGGGCTGTGCGGCGCGGCCACCTGGGGGGCCAGCGCGCTGGCATCCAGTTCCAGGGTCTCGTCGGCACTGCCGGGGTCGCTGCGCCAGTGCAGCGCATCGGCCAGGCGCGACTCGGCCACGCCCAGGCGACGCAAATGCGCCACCAGGGTCTCGTCGGCCTCGCACAGGCCCACCTGCGCGCTGAGCTCGGCGCTCATGTTCGACAGCGTCATGCGCTCGGACATGTCCAGGGCCGACACCGCCGTGCCGCCAAACTCGACGGCCTGGTACTGGCCGCCGTTCATGCCCAGGCGCCCAATCAGGTGCAGCATCATGTCCTTGGCGGTCACGCCGTCGGCCAGGCGACCGTTCCACTGCATGCGCAGCGTGCGCGGCACCTGCACCCAGATCTGGCCGGTGGCGCACACGCCCAGCATTTCGGTGGCACCAATGCCAAACATATAGCTGGCAAAGGCCCCGCCGGTGGGCGAATGCGAATCGCCGCCCACGCAGAACATGCCGGGGGCCAGGTGGCCGCGCTCGGGCAGCACCACATGGCAAATGCCCTCGCTGTCGATCACATGGGGCAGCTGCCACTCGCGGGCGATGCGGCGCGTGGTCTCGACGATCTGGCGCGCATCCGGGTCCTGCGCGGGCACATAGTGGTCCAGCACCAGCACCACGCGCTCGCGGTCCCACACCGGCACGCCCAGGGTCTCGAGCATGGGCTTGAGGCGGCGCGGGCCAGAGGAGTCATGGAACATGGCCAGATCGACCTGGCAGGTCACGATCTCGCCCACGGCCACCTGCGCACGGCCAGCGGCGCGGGCAATCAGCTTCTGGGCCAGGGACTGGGGAGCGCTCATTCGGGCTTGGCTCCAGAGTAACGGACCACATCGCCCCAGCGCTTGATCTCGCTCTCGACATAGCGCGCAAACTCGTCGGGGGCATTGCCCACCGGCACCGCGCCTTCAAACTCGATGCGTCGGCGCACATCGGGCGAGCGCACCGCCGCGCGCGCCGCCTCCGACCAGCGCTGGGTCAGCTCGGGCGCCATGCGACCCGGGCCGAACAGGCCAAACCAGGCGGCCGATTCGTAGCCCGGCAAAAACTCGGCAATCGCCGGCACATCGGGGAAGGCCGGCAGGCGGCGTGGGCTGGTCACGCCCAGCGCCTTGAGGCGGCCGGCGCGGATGTGCGCCTGCACATTGCCCACCGCCGCGAACATCAGCTCGACCTGGCCAGCCAGCACATCCTGCACGGCGGGCGCGGTGCCCCGGTAGGGAATGTTGAGGATGAACACACCGGCCTTCATCTTGAAGGCATCGCCCGCCAGGTGCAGCGAGGACCCCAGCGCACCAATCGCAAAGTTCAGCTGCCCAGGTTTTTTCTTGGCCAGCGCGATCAGCTCGCCCGCATCGCGCACCGGCACCGACGGGTTGGCCACCAGGATCGAGGGCGAGGTCGAGACCATGGTCAGCGGCGTGAAATCGCGCACCGGGTCAAAGGGCAGCTTGGGGTAGAGCGTGGCGTTGATCGCATGGCTGGTGAAGCTCATCAACAGCGTGCTGCCGTCCGGGGCTGCGCGGGCCACCGCTTCGGCCGCGATGTTGCCGCCTGCGCCAGGCCGGTTCTCGACCACCACAGTGCGGTTGAGCTGCTGGCCCAGGGCTTGGGCCAGTGTGCGCGCCATGGTGTCGGTGGTTCCCCCGGCGGGGGCGCCCACCAGGATGCGCACCGGGGTCGTCGATTGCGCCAGCGCCAGCGGGGCGGTCTGGCCCAGGCCCAACGCGCCCATCAGGCCCAGGGCGCGGCGGCGGGTGGTTTGAAACGGTGTGCGGTCGTTCATGATGTTGGACTCCAAGGGGGGTCGGCCCCCCGCTTCATGGGTGAGGGATCACAAGCCCAGATAGGCCTGGCGCAGGCTGTCGCTGGCCAGCAAATCCCTGGGCGCCCCTTCAAATCGAATCTGGCCGTTTTCCATCACATAGGCGTGATCGGCCATGTCCAGCGACTGGGCCACGTTCTGCTCGACCAGCAGCACCGCCAGACCACTCTGGCGCAGGCGCGCGATCAGGCCGAACATCTCCTCGACCAACAAGGGCGAGAGGCCCAGCGAGGGCTCGTCCAGGATCAGGAGGCGCGGCTCGGCCATCAGGCCGCGGCCAATGGCCAGCATTTGCTGCTCGCCCCCCGAGAGGGTGCCCGCCAGCTGCGCCGTGCGCTCTTTGAGGCGCGGAAAAATATCGAACACGCGCTCCAGGTTCTGCGCGCGCCGCTCACGCGCCCGCGTGAAGGCGCCCAGGCCCAGGTTCTCGAGCACGTTCAGATTGGGAAACACCTTGCGCCCTTCGGGCACATGGATCAGGCCCCGGGCCACCACCTGGCGCGGCGACAGGCCGGTGATGTCCTGGCCTTCAAACATGACCTGACCCCCGCGCGCACGCACCAGGCCACTCAAGGTCATGTTGAGGGTGGTCTTGCCCGCGCCGTTGCTGCCCAGCAAGGCCACGGTCTGGCCGGGCAATACCTGCAGATCGACACCGCGCAGCACCTGCACCGCGCCATAACCGGCCACCAGGCCGCGCACTTGCAACAAGGGGCTCATGCCGCACCTCCTGCCGGGGCCGCCTGGGCGGCCTGCAAACGCTCGGCCGTGCCGTGGCCCAGATAGGCCTGCACCACCTTGGGGTGGCGCGTGACCTCGGACGGGTTGCCCTCGGCGATCAGCTGGCCTTGGGCCAGCACCCAGATGTGGCTGGCCAGGCTCATCACCGCCTGCATCACATGCTCGATCATCAGCACCGTCACGCCGCTGTCGGCAATCTGGCGCACCACCGGAATCATCTCGGCAATCTCCTGCGGGTTCAGGCCCGCCAGCACCTCATCGAGCAGCAGCAGGCGCGGCCGCGTGGCCAGGGCGCGCGCCAGTTCCAGGCGCTTGCGGCCCGCCACCGTCAGATCCGAGGCCAGCTTGTCGAGCTGGGGCGCCAGGCCCACGCGCTCAGCCACCTCGGCCGCTTGCGCCAGGGCCCGCTTGCGCGAGGCCTCGTGCAAGTGCGCGCCCACCGCAATGTTCTCGCGCACGGTCTGCGCGGCAAAGGGCTGCACGATCTGGAAGGTGCGTGTCATGCCCAGGCGCGCATTGAGCTGCGGCGACTGGCCGGTGATGTCCTGCCCATCCAGGATCACGCGCCCGGTGTCGGGCACCAGAAAACCCGACATCAGCGCAAACAAGGTGGTCTTGCCCGCCCCGTTGGGGCCGATCAAGGCCGTCAGGCTGCCCGCGGGCACCGACAGGCTCACGTCCTGAACCGCGCGCAGGCCCCCAAACGAGCGGCTCACGCCCTGCAGTTGCAACAGCGCCGTGCTCATGCGTCCTCCTTGCGGCCGCGCAGCAGGGCGCGCACATCCACCTGGCCCAGGCCGGCAATGCCGCGCGGCAAAAAGGCCACGATCAGCACCAGCACCGTGCCGTAAATCACCATGTTGATGCCGGGCAGCTGGCCAAACAGATTGCGGGTAAGGTCGGCCAGCAGGTGCAGGCCCACGGCGCCCAGCACCGGCCCCCACAAGGTGCCCATGCCGCCCACAATCGCGCCCACCAAGGCCTCGACCGAGGTGTGGGCACCATAGGCGATGCCCGGGTCGATGTACTGAAAGACCTGCACATAGAAGGCACCGGCCGAGCCCATCAGCGCGCCCGAGGCAATGGTGGCCAGCAGCTTGACGCGAAACGGGTCCACGCCCACCGCACGCGCCGCGTCCTCGTTGTCGCGCACGGCCTGCAGGCAGGCGCCAAAGCGCGAGTGGCGCAGCCATGCGGTGAACACCAGTGCCAGCGTCACCAGGCCCAGCATCAGCCAGACAAAACCGGCGCGGCTTTCAAACTGCATATTGGCCGCCGAGGTCTTGAGCGGCAGCATCAGGCCCACCCCCGCGCCGGTGAACGGGACCGACAGCGCGACGATGCGAAACACCTCGGCAAAGGCCAGCGTCACCAGCGCAAAGTACGAGCCCTTGAGGCCGTAGCGAAACGACAGCGCGCCCACGCCCGCGCCCACCGCCGCGGCCACCAACATGCCCAGGGGCAGCGCCACCCAGGGGTTGAGGCCCCACTGCATCTGCGCAATGGCCTGCACATAGGCACCGGTGCCAAAGAACAAGGCATGGCCAAATGAGAACTGGCCGCCAAATCCGCCCAACACGTTCCAGGCCTGCGCCAGCAGGCAGGCGTAGAGCGCGGTCATCACAAAGTTGAGCAGCACGCCCGAATTGCTCCAGAACGGCACGCTGCCCACCAGCAGCACAAACAGCGCAATGCGCACCGCGTCCTTCATGCCTTGGCTCCAAACAAACCTTGCGGGCGCAGGAGCAGCACCGCGATGAAGATCACAAAAATGCCCACCTGACCGAGCGACTCGCCCAGCAAGAGGCCGCCGAGCGACTCGACCACGCCAATCAGCAGGCCGCCAATCAAGGCACCGGCAAAGCTGCCCATGCCGCCCAGCACCACAATGGTGAAGGCGACCAGCACAAAGCCGTTGCCCACCTGCGGGTTGACGTAATAGGCCGGCAGCAGGAAGCAAGCGGCCGCCCCCAGGCAGGCGGCGCCCAGGCCAAAGCACATGGCGTAGACATGGTCCACGTCAATGCCCATCAGCCGCGCGCCCTGCTTTTCCTTGGCGACCGCGCGGATGGCGCGGCCCAGGTCGGTGCGCGCCACCAGCCAGGCCAGCAAGCCCATCACCACCAGCGCGCCGGCAAAGGCCACCAGCTTGGCCAGTGGCAGCATCACCGGGCCGATGGCCACGGTGGTCAGGGTGTAGGGGGTGTCGATGGTGCGGGTGTCGGAGTTCATCCACAGCAGCGCCAGGTTCTCCATCACGATCGACAGGCCCAGCGTGACCAGCAGGATGTTCTCGTCCTTGCCATGGCTGGCGCGGTTGATGATGCCGCGCTGGAGCACATAGCCCAGCGCAAACATCAAGGGCACCATGAGTGGCAGGGCCAGGTACGGGTCGATGCCCCAGCGTTCCTTGAGCAGGTAGACCCCGTACAGCGCCAGCATCAGCGTCGCGCCATGCGCGAAGTTGATGATGTGCAGCACCCCGTAGATCAGCGTCAGCCCGAGCGCAATCAGGGCGTACACCGCACCGGTGGTCAGCCCATTGAGAACCGAGGCAAAGACAATGGCAGCGTCAAACATCCCGCAGCCTTTGCTTCATCAGCCCTTGAGCGGGAAGATCGGCTCGACCTCGCGGTATTCGCGCGGGATGATCACCTTGATGTCGCCCTTGACGACCTGCGTCATCAGCGGCTGAGCGCCCATGTTCTGGCCGTTGACGAAACGCGTTTCGCCATAGGGCATGATGTGGTTGCTGAACTTGCTGGAGGCCAGCGCGTCGTTGATGGCGGCACGGTCGACCGACTTGGCACGCTCGATCGCATCGGCCAGCAGCATCACCGCGGTGTAGGTCATGAAGACCTCGTAGCTGAAGAACTTGCCCGTGGCTTCGACACGCTTTTTCAGTTCGGCCGAGCGCTTGTCCTTGGGGTTGAACCAGTGGTTGCAGTCGATGATGCCGTTGGCCGCTTCCGGGAATTCCTTGACGAACTGGTAGCTCGATGCGGCGCCGCCGAGCACCGAGAAGATCGCCTTGGGCGTGATCTTCTGCTGGGCCAGCGTGCGCACCAGCAGCGCGTACTCGTTGTAGTAGTTGGCCGGGATCAGGATGTCGGGGTTGACCTGCTTGATGCGCAGGGCAATGTTGTTGAAGTCACGCGTGGGGTTGGCGTGCTTGACGATTTCCTTGACCTCGTAGCCATAGCCCGGCAGCTCCTTGGCCAGCAACTGCGCGGTGCCGGTGCCAAACAGCGACTCTTCGTGCACCACCATCACCGTGCGCGCAGGCTTGCCAGCAGCGGTGTTGAGCACATGCAGATTGGCCACGGCCACTTCGGCGCACTTGCGGTAGCCCGGGCCAAAGCGGAAGGTGTTCTTCAGGCCGCGCTCGACGATCTGGTCGGCCACGCCCACGTCCACCACATGCGGCAGGTTGTACTTGGCCGCGGTCTGGGTGGTGGCCAGGCAGATGGCCGATGCGAAGGCGCCGACGACGGCGCTGACACCGGCCTCGTTCATTTTCTCGATCTCGGCCGAACCCGCTTGCGGGTTGGACTGTGCATCGCCCAGCAAGGCCTCGATCTTGGCGCCGCCCAGCGACTTGATGCCGCCGGCCTTGTTGATGTCCTCAATGGCCATTTGCGCGCCCATGCGGCACTGCTGACCCGAGTAGGCCAGCGCGCCGGTGACGGGGTGCAGCACGCCAATGCGCACCGGCTTGGGCTGGGCGCCGCCCACCAGCGGAAACGCCATGGCCGAAGCGGCTGCGGCGGTCTGGCCCATGAAATGTCGACGAGTGCTCATGATGAGTCCTTTCAGGTCAATGGAAATTGGCGGAGAGTTCCTTGCTCACCCACACCTTGGCGTCAATGCCGCCAACGCGCGAGAGTTGCATCTGGTATTCGTAGCGATCCGGTCGGTACAGGCCATGCAGCCACTGCACGGGTCGCTCATCGGTGTCGTAGATCAGGCGGCTGACCGCCAGCAGCGCACTGCCCACCGCCACCTCCAGGTGGGTGGCCATGGCCGTGTCGGCCAGGCGCGCGGAAATGGTTTGCTCGGCACGACCGACCTTCACGCCGGCCTCTTCGAGCAGCATCAGGATCGGCTTTTGCGACAGTTCGCGGCGCCCAAAATCCTTGGCGATGCGCTCGGGCACCCAGGTGGTGATGTGCGAGAGGGGCCCCTCGCGCGTGCTGCGCACCCGCTCGGCTTTCTGCACCTGCTCGCCAGCGGGCAGCTGCAAGGCCACCGCCACATCGGGCGGAGGGGCCAGGGTCTGCACCGACAGCACCTTGACCCGTGTGCGCAGGCCCATGGTGACCAGGTTTTCGAGCAGGCCGCCCAGATTGGCTTTCTGCCCATTGACCCCATTGGCCCCCTGGCGGCGCCCTTCCTGCTCGTGCGCGGCCAGCGGCCGCGTGCCGCGACCCGGGGTGCGCTCGATCAGGCCTTCCTGCGCCAGCTGGCCCAGGGCACGGCGCACCGTGACGCGGGCCACGCCAAACTGGGCCATCAACGCCATCTCGCCGGGCAGGCCGCGCTCGAACTGCCCTTCGCGCAATTGCTGGCGCAACACCAGGTAGACCTGGTGGTATTTGGGCAGGGGCATGTCGGCTCGCATGGGGGGCAATGATGGCCCTCTCAAAATGTCCCGTCAACAGGACAAATAGCTCCTATTGATGGAACAAAGGGTCAGGACAATCCCTGATGCCCAGCACCCTGGTGACAGGTCCGGACGGGGTCCTGCCCGTATGATCGGTGCTTGTTTTCAGAACAGAAGAGTCTCCCCGTGCCCCTGCCAGAACCCGCCCCGCGCCAAAGCGCCCACACCCGAACCGTGACCTTCCGCGGCTTTGAGCGCGAGGACGGCCTGTGGGACATCGAGGCCGAATTGACCGACGTCAAACCCTTCGAGATCACGCTCGACGGCCGCCACCTGAGCCCCGGCATGCCGGTGCACGGTCTGCAAATCCGCCTGACCATCGACGACCAGATGGTGATCCATGCGGTGGCCACCGCCATGGACCACATCCCACAGGCCGAATGCGTGCAGGCCCCCAAACACATGGACCGGCTGATCGGCTGCACCCTGGGCCGGGGCTGGCGCCGCACCATCGAGGAGCGGCTGGGCCGCACCGAGGGCTGCACCCACCTGCGCGAGATGCTGTTCAACATGGCCACCGCCGCCATCCAGATGCTCTACAACGGCCTGCCGCGCAAGCGCGAGCGCCTGGGCCTGCCCGTGCCGCCCATGACGCGCATGCCCCCGCACCTGGACCAGTGCATGACCTGGGCCCTGGACGGCCCCGCCACCGAGCGCAACTACCCCATGTTCTTCCGCCCGCGCGAGCAGGCCGTCCCCCCTGAGGCCACCCCTCCGGCAGCCTGAGGCCTGAGGCCTGGGACCAGCGCCACGCGCCGCCTGCGCGGGTGGCGTCCGCTCGGGGATAATCGGGGGTTTGTCCCACAGCCTCTGGATCTAAACCATGAACCGCTGCCTGAAGGCGCCCGTGCGCGCCCAAGCCCCTGCCCTTGCCCAGCACCCCTTGCCCCCCCATGCCGGAGACTTGGCATGAGCAAGAAGGTCTACATCAAAACCTTTGGCTGCCAGATGAACGAGTACGACTCGGACAAGATGGCCGATCTGCTGCAGGCTGCCGAAGGCTACGAAGCCACCCAGGACCCCGAAGACGCCGACCTGATCCTGTTCAACACCTGCTCGGTGCGCGAGCGCGCGCAGGAGAAGGTCTTCTCGGACCTGGGCCGCGTGCAGCACCTCAAGGCCCGGGGCGTGATGATTGGCGTGGGCGGCTGCGTGGCCAGCCAGGAGGGCGAGGAGATCATCCGCCGCGCGCCCTATGTGGACGTGGTCTTTGGCCCGCAGACCCTGCACCGCCTGCCGCAGCTGCTGGCCGAGCGCACCCGCGCCCAGCGCCCGCAGGTCGACATCCGCTTCCCCGAGATTGAAAAGTTTGACCACCTGCCGCCCGCGCGTGTGGACGGCCCCAGCGCCTTTGTCTCGATCATGGAAGGCTGCAGCAAGTACTGCAGCTACTGCGTGGTGCCCTACACCCGCGGTGAAGAGGTTTCTCGACCCTTCGAAGACGTGCTCACCGAAGTGGCCGGCCTGGCCGACCAGGGCGTCAAGGAGATCACGCTGCTGGGGCAGAACGTGAACGCCTACCGCGGAAAGATGGGCCAGACCTCGGAGATGGCGGATTTCGCGCTGTTGCTGGAGTACGTGGCCGAGATCCCGGGTGTGGAGCGCATCCGCTACACC
>JBEBDJ010000042.1:0-3805 GCA_041157045.1 Pseudomonadota bacterium | reverse complement strand
CCAGCACGGTGCGCTTGTTCGCGCCCCTGACCCTGCGCAGCGTGCGCCTGCGCAACCGGGTGCTGATCTCGCCCATGCAGCAATACGCGGCGCAGGACGGCATGGCCAACGACTGGCACCTCATCCACCTGGCGCGCTTTGCCCTGGGCGGCGCCGGCGCGGTCTTTGTGGGCGCCACGGCGGTCGAGCCGCGCGGCCGCAACACCCATGGCGACCTGGGCCTGTGGGACGATGCGCAGATCGCGCCGCTGGCCCGGGTGGCACAGACCCTGCGCGCGCAGGGCGCTGTGCCGGCCATTCAGTTGGGCCACACCGGCCGCAAGGCCGGCCTGCAGCGCTGGTGGGAGGGGCACGGCTGCCTGGGCGCGGCCGATGCGGCGCGGGGGGAGGGGCCCTGGCCGGTGGTGGGGCCCAGCGCCTTGCCCACCGGGCCCGGCTGGCCGGTGCCCGAGGCCCTGAGCGAGGCCGCCATCGCGCAGTTGCTGCAGGCCTGGGGCCAGGCCGCCCGACGCGCCCATGCGGCAGGCTTTGAGATGCTCGAGGTGCATGGGGCGCATGGCTACCTGATCCATCAGTTTCTGTCGCCGGTGGCCAACCAGCGCGACGACGACTGGGGGGGCGACGCCCCGCGGCGCATGCGCTTTGCCTGGGCCGTGGCCGAGGCGGTGCGCCAGCACTGGCCCGCGCACCTGCCCCTGTCGTGGCGCCTGTCACTGGCCGATCTGGACGACGGCAGCCTGGCATTGCCGCAGCTCATGGACCTGGTCCGGGGCCTGCAGGCGCGCGGGGTGGACCTGATCGACGCGTCCTCAGGGGGCGGGATTTCCAGCTACCCGGCGCAGTTGCAGCAGCGCGCGGGCGGCTTGGAATTTCGCGCCGAGGTGGGGGCGCAGATTCGCCAGCAAACGGGCATGCCGGTGCTGGCGGTGGGCCACATCACCGACCCGCAGCAGGCCGAGGACTTGCTGCAACAGGGCCAGGCCGATGCGGTGGCCCTGGGGCGCGAGGCCTTGCACAACCCCAACTGGGCCGTGCACGCCGAGCTGGCGCTGGGCCACCAGAACGGCTTTGCCAGCTGGCCGCGGGCCTACCGCATGTGGCTGGCCCGCCGTGCGGGCCAAAGCCCCAGCCCGCGATAAGCCCGGCGGGTCAGGCCTCAGACGCAGCGCCCGCCGTCGACCTCGATGCAGACGCCGTTGATGAAGCTGGCCTCGTCGCTGGCCAGGTACAGCGCCGCATTGGCCACGTCCTGCGAGGTCGAAAACCGCCCCAGCGGGATGGTGGCCAGAAATTTGGCGCGCCGCTCCTCGGTGACCGGGCCGCCCGCAAACTCGGCCGACAGGCCGGTGTCGGGATTGAACACCGGGTTGAGGCAGTTGACGCGGATGTTGTCGGGGCCCAGCTCGGCCGCCAGCGACTTGCTGGTGGTGATGACGGCGCCCTTGGAGCCGTTGTACCAGCTCAGGCCCGGGCGCGGCCGAATGCCGGCGGTGGAGGCGATGTTGATGAACACGCCGCCGCCCTGGGCACGGAACACCGGCACCGCGTGCACGGTGGCCAGGTAGATGCTCTTGACGTTGATGGCGTAGACGCGGTCGAACTCGTCCTCGGAGACTTCCAGGGCCGGGCGGTTGCGGTGCGTCCAGCCGGCGTTGTTGACCATCACGTCCAGCCGGCCCCACTCGCGCACCGCCGCCTGCACCAGGGCCTGCATGTCGGCGCTCTGGGTCACGTCGGCGGCCACAAACACCGCTTGCCCGCCGGCCGCCCGAATGGCCGCGGCCACCCGCTCGCCGGCGGCGACCTGGATGTCGTTGACCACCACCCGCGCGCCCTCCTGGGCCAGCCGGTGGGCAATGCCTTCGCCAATGCCGCCACCCGAGCCGGTGACGATGACCACTTTGCCTGGAATCCGCATGATCTGTCCTTATCCGTGTTGAATCGCCACCGTCTTGAGGGTGGTAAAGCCCAGCAGGGCCTCAAAGCCTTTTTCGCGGCCGTAGCCCGACGATTTGACGCCGCCAAAGGGCAGTTCCACCCCGCCGCCGGCGCCATAGTTGTTGATGAAGACCTGGCCGCTGCGCACGCGCCGGGCCATGCGGAACTGGCGCGCGCCGTCGCGCGTCCAGATGCCGGCCACCAGGCCAAATTCGGTGGCATTGGCCAGGGCCACGGCGTGGTCCTCGTCGTCAAAGGCCATGGCGCTGAGCACCGGGCCAAACACCTCTTCTTGCGCCAGCCGGTGCGTCACCGGCACGTCGCGCAGCAGGGTCGGGGCCTGGTAGAAACCGCCCGCCGGGGCCTCGGCCACCACCTGGCCTTGCGCCACCACCGCGATGCCGTCGGCGCGCGCCTGCGCCAAAAAGCCCTGCACACGCTGCAGCTGGGTCTGGCGGATCAGCGGGCCCAGGTGCAGGTCCATGGGGGCCGGGCCTGCGCGCAGGGCCGAGAAGGCCTCGCCCAGGCGGGCCAGCAGGGGCTCGTAGATGCTGCGCTCGATCAGCACGCGCGAGCCGGCACTGCAGGTCTGGCCGCTGTTTTGCACGATGGCGTTGAGCACCACCGGCACGGCCGCGTCCAGATCGGCGTCGGCAAACACGATTTGCGGGCTCTTGCCGCCCAGCTCCAGGGTCACCGGGCAGTGCCGCTCGGCCGCCACCTGCTGGATGAGCGTGCCCACGCGCGGGCTGCCGGTGAAGCTGATGTGCTCGATGCCCGGGTGGCGCGCCAGCGCGTCGCCCGCCTCGTGACCGTAGCCGCACACGATGTTGAGGCTGCCGGCCGGAAAGCCCACCTCGGCGGCCAGCTGCGCGACCCGGATCAGCGACAGGCAGGCGTCTTCGGCGGGCTTGACCACGCAGGCGTTGCCAGCGGCCAGGGCCCCGCCCACGCTGCGGCCAAAAATCTGCATGGGGTAGTTCCAGGGGATCACATGCCCCGTCACCCCGTGCGGCTCGCGCCAGGTCAGCACGCTGTAGCCGCGCTGGTAGGGAATGGTCTCGCCGTGCAGCTTGTCGCACGCCCCGGCGTAGTACTCGAAGTAGCGCGCCAGCGCCACCGCATCGGCCTGGGCCTGGCGGGTGGGCTTGCCGCAGTCGCGCTGCTCGAGTGCCGCCAACTCGCTGGCGTGCTCGGCGACCTTGCGCGAGAGGGCCATCAGCAGGCGCCCCCGCTCGACCGCGCTCAGCAGGCCCCAGGGGCCATCAAAAGCGCGCCGCGCAGCATGCACCGCCGCGTCGATGTCGGCGGCCCCGCTGCGCGGGATCTGTTCAAACACCTGCCCGTCGGACGGATCGAGCACGTCGATCCAGCGACCATCGGCGGCAGGCACGGATTGGTGGTCAATGAAGTTGAGGGCCATGGGGCAATCTTCTCATAGAGCGACCGGCCCGCGCGAGGGGCGATGCGTCATGCAGGCGACGCGCGGGCGCCCACAAAAAGGCGCTGTGGGCCCATGCGCCGCACCGGGGTGGGGCAGGGGCGCACAGCGCCAGGCAAGCGGCCGCGTGCAGGGCGCGGCCAGGGTCAGCGCATCAGCGGTGGAACTGCACCACCACCGGCACGATCAGCAGGGCCACGATGTTGATGATCTTGATCAAGGGGTTGATGGCCGGGCCCGCGGTGTCCTTGTACGGGTCGCCCACGGTATCGCCGGTGACGGCGGCCTTGTGGGCTTCGGAGCCCTTGCCGCCGTGGTGGCCGTCTTCGATGTACTTCTTGGCATTGTCCCAGGCACCGCCGCCCGTGCACATCGAGATGGCCACGAACAGGCCGGTCACGATGGTGCCCATCAGCAGACCGCCCA
>JBEBDJ010000041.1:0-4745 GCA_041157045.1 Pseudomonadota bacterium | reverse complement strand
TGGTACTCGCGCATGCCGCTGGCAAAAATGCGCTCCATGGGGCCGGCCATCTTGGCGTTTTGGGTGGCAGCGCCAAACAATTCGTTCAGGCTTTTGCCGGACCAGAAGTCGCGCTCAAATTCATCGTTCAGGGCGTGCACCCGCTTGAGCGCCACCAGCTTGCGGAAGATGGCCGCCCAGCTGGCCACCGACACGCCCATCAGCAGCAGCACCACCAGTTGAACCACCCAGCTGGCGTTGAGTAACAAATGAATGATTGAAAAGTCTTGGCTCATTGAAGTCGTTCCAGTATGGAAGAGGGGATTCTCGCAGGCTTGAGGCTGGCGGCATCGACCCAGCCGATGCGAATGCTGCCCTCGCACAACAATGTTTCACTGTTGTCCGAGGCCACGCGCCAGGCCTGTTGGCCGATGACCAGGCTGGCCCGCCCGGATTCCATCAGCCCGGCGGTGACGCGCAGGGTGTCGTCGAGCACGGCGGGGCGATGGTATTTGACCTGGGTTTCACTGACCACGAACATGCCGCCCGTGGCCACGCGCAGTTGTTGCTGGCCAATACCCAGCGAGCGCAGCCACTCGGTGCGGGCGCGCTCAAAAAACTTCAGGTAGTTGGCGTAAAACACAATGCCGCCGGCATCGGTGTCTTCCCAGTAAACCCGAATGGGAAACTCAAAGCTCATGCGGCCTCCAGCATCTGTTGCAAGCGCTGCACGGCCTGCTGCAAAGCCGGCATCGAGCTGGCTGTGGAGAAGCGCACAAAATGCTCGGTCTGGGCCTGGCCAAAGTCACGCCCGGGGGTGATGGCCACATGGGCCCGCCGCATCACCTCGAAAGAAAAATCCCAGCTGTCGCGCAGGCCCAGGCGTTGGCAGAGTTCTCGGCAATCGGCCCAGGCGTAAAACGCGCCATCGGGCACGACCGGCACCGACAGCCCCAATTGCCGCAGGGCTGGAATGAAGAAGTCGCGGCGTGCCTTGAATTCCTGGCGGCGCTGCTCGTACAGCGCCAGGCTGTCGCTGTCAAAACACGCCAGAGCCGCATGCTGCGCCACGGTGCTCGGGCAAATGAACAGGTTTTGTGCCAGGCGCTCGATCACCGGCACCAGGCTTTCGGGCACCACCAGCCAGCCCAGGCGCCAGCCGGTCATGTTGAAGTACTTGCTGAAGCTGTTGATGCTGATGATGTCGTCGCTGATGGCCAGCGCGGTCTGGCCGTAGGCTTCGTCGTGCGAAAGGCCCAGGTAGATTTCATCGATCATCGTCACGCCGCCGTGGCTGCGAACCACCTCGTGGATGCGGCGCAGCTCAGCCGGGTCAATGGAGGTGCCGGTGGGGTTGGAGGGTGAGGCCAGCAGCACACCGCGCGTTTTGTCACCCCAGGCCGCTTGCACCTTGGCGGCGCTCAATTGAAAGCGCTCGGCAGCCGTGGTGGGCACCAGCACCGCCGTGCCCTCGGCCGCACTCACGAAATGGCGGTTGCAGGGGTAGCTGGGGTCGGGCATCAGCACTTCGTCGCCGCGCTCGATCAGGGCCAGGCAGGCCAGGTGGAGGGCGGCCGATGCACCTGCCGTGACGACGATGCGCCGGGCGGGCACCTGCACGCCAAAGCGCTGTGCATACCAGCCACTGATGGCCTGGCGCAGGGCGTCCGTGCCCAGGGCCTGGGTGTATTGCGTGGCACCCTGGTCAATGCAGCGTGCGGCCGCTTGCTGTACCCGAGGCGGTGCGGTGAAGTCGGGCTCGCCAATGTTCAGAAAGACCACCGGCCGGTCGGTGTGCGCGACCTCGCGTGCCAGGGCAGAGGCTGCCTTGGCCACTTCCATCACGTAAAAAGGCTCGATGCGCTGGGCGCGCTGGCTGATCCGCATACCCGAGCTTCAGTCTTTGGCTTTGCCGCTGGCGCGGTCGGCCTGCACTTCTGCAGCGCGCAGCAGGGGGGCCACGGCACTGAGCACGGCATTCACATACTTGTGGCCGTCGGTGCCGCCAAAGTCCTTGGCCAGTTCGATGCATTCGTTGAGCACCACGCGCCAGGGCACTTCCAGGCAATGCTGCAGTTCGTACACACCGATCCACATGCAAGCGTGCTCGATGGGCGAGATCTCGCCCATGGGGCGGTCCAGGCGTGGGGTGATCAGGGCGTCGATGTCGGCGGCCTGCTCGATGCAGCCGTAGAGCAGGGCGTCGTAGTGCGCGATGTCGGCTTTGTGAAAGCCCGACAGGTCGCGCGTGAACACGTCAATGTCGGAGGCGTCATTCTGGCTCACCAGGTACTGGTAGAGCGCCTGCAGTGCGAATTCGCGCGAGCGGCTGCGGGCCGGTTTGCCAGCAGATTTGCGGGTGCCAGCAGATTTCAGAGGGGCTTCGCTCATGCCTCTTCCCCGTTGTCCAGCTCGTCCGCCAGCTCAGCCAGATCGGCCGAGAGGTCTTCCATCACGCAAGCCATTTCGACGGCCACGCGGGCGGCGTCCCGTCCCTTTTCGGTCTGGCGGGCGATGGCTTGCTCCAGGTTCTCGGTAGTCAGGATGGCATTGGCAATGGGCAGGTTGTAGTCCAGGGACACACGGCTCACACCGGCACCAGACTCGTTGGCCACCAGCTCGAAATGGTAAGTCTCGCCGCGGATGATGCAGCCCAGCGCCACCAGCGCGTCGTATTCGGCCCGCTCGGCCATGGCTTGCAGGGCCAGCGGCACTTCGAGGGCGCCGGGCACGAACACATGGTCGATGCTGCTCACCCCCATGGCTTCAAGTTCTTCAATGCAAGCCTTGGCCAACGCATTGGTGATGTCTTCATTGAAGCGGGCTTGCACAATGCCGATGTGCATGAACTCGCCGTTGAGTTCCTGGGCTTGGCCTTTGTTGGCGTCTTGCATGTTCTTATTCCTTGGGGATGTAGCCGGTGATTTCGAGGCCGTAGCCGGTCATGCTGGGCATGCGGCGCGGGTTGCCCATGAGTTTCATCTTGTGCACACCGCACTGGCGCAGGATTTGAGCGCCGATGCCGTAGGTGCGCAGGTCCATGCGGCCGCGCTCGGGCGCCTGGGCCGGGCGGGCGCTGCCTTCAAATTGGGCCAGCAGCTGCGCGGCGGATTCGCCGCAATTGAGCAGCACGGCCACGCCCTGGCCTTGGGTGTGGATGTAGTGCAGGCTGGTGTCCAGACCCCAGGAGTGCATGGCGCGGTTGAGTTCGAGCGCATCCAGTACCGACAGGGGTTCGTGCACGCGCACGGGCACCTCGGCGTCAGCATGCCACTGGCCTTTGACCAGGGCCAGGTGCACCGACTGGCTGGGCTTGTCGCGGAAGGCATGCATGGTGAATTCGCCGTGCGCCGTCTGGATGCTGCGGCTGCCCACGCGCTCGACCAGCGACTCGTTGCGGCTGCGGTATTCGATGAGGTCTGCAATGGTGCCGATCTTCAGGCCATGCTCTGCGGCGAACAGCTGCAAATCGGGCAGGCGGGCCATGGTGCCATCGTCCTTCATGATCTCGCAGATCACCGAAGAGGGTGAGCAGCCGGCCATGGCGGCCAGGTCGCAACCGGCTTCGGTGTGACCGGCCCGCATGAGCACGCCTCCGTCCACCGCCTGCAGCGGGAAGATGTGGCCGGGCTGCACCAGATCGGTCGGCAGGGTGGCCTTGTCCACCGCCACTTGAACGGTGCGGGCGCGGTCGGCGGCCGAGATGCCGGTGGTCACGCCTTCGGCGGCCTCGATCGACACGGTGAAAGCAGTGCTGTAGACGGTGCCGTTGCGTGCGGCCATGGGCGGCAGCTTGAGGTATTCACAGCGCTCGCGGGTCAGCGTCAGGCAGATCAGGCCACGGCCAAAGCGGGCCATGAAGTTGATGGCTTCGGGCGTGACATGGTCGGACGCCAGCACCAGATCGCCTTCGTTTTCGCGGTCTTCTTCGTCGACCAGGATGACGATGCGGCCGGCTTTCATCTCGGCCACGATCTCTTCGACCGGTGAAATGGGCACAGGTTTCAGGGCAGTGTTCATGGCGTGTCTTTCAGTTTCAGGCCGGCGCTGAGCATGCGCTCGACATAGCGGGCCACGGTGTCGATTTCGAGGTTGACGCGGCTGCCAGCCTTGAGGCTGCCGAGGGCAGTGTTCTGCACGGTGTGCGGGATCAGGTTGATGCTGACCTCGCAGCCTTCGGCCAGATCGGCGATTTTGTTGACCGTCAGACTCACGCCGTTGATGGTGATCGAGCCCTTGTAGGCCAGGTATTTGGCCAGGGCAGGGGGGGCGAGCACACACAGCTCCCAGCTCTCGCCCACCTGCTCAAAGCGGCTGATCTGCCCCACGCCATCGACGTGGCCCGAGACGATGTGGCCACCGAGGCGGTCGTGTGCGCGCAGGGCTTTTTCGAGGTTGACGGGGCCGGGCTGGTCCAGGCCGCAGGTTTTGTCCAGCGATTCGGCCGAGATGTCGATCGTGAACTGGCACATGGCCGGATCGAAGGTGGTGACGGTCATGCAGGCGCCATTGAGGGCGATGCTGTCGCCCAGGCCCACGTCGTCGAGGTAGCCGGCGGGCGCCTCGATGGTGAGGCGCTTGCCGTGCTGTAAAGAGCTACCCAGGTCGTGGAGGGCGACGATTCGCCCCACGCCGGTGATGATTCCGGTGAACATCCCGCTATTTTCGCAGGGAATTGGGCGGCAGCGCCCAAGCCGGCCTACAAATCCTGGAAATCGCCACGCCCCGCCAGTCGGGCCATGAGCCGCAGGTCCGGTCCGACGCGT
>JBEBDJ010000040.1:0-15917 GCA_041157045.1 Pseudomonadota bacterium | reverse complement strand
GGCCATGGTCTGGCCCAGCTGGCCAAGCGTGCCCAGGGCCTGGCGCTGCTGCGGCAGGCTGGCGTTTTGCACAATGGCCACCGGGGTGTCGGCCGGCAGGCCTTGCAGCAGGCCCTCTTCGATGCGTGCCGCATGCGTCACGCCCATGTAGATGACCAGGGTCAGGCGCGCCTGCGCCGCGGTCTGTGACAGCAGCGCCCAGTCCGGTCCTGGCTCGCCAGGCTTGGCATGACCCGTCACGAACACCACACCGTGCGCATGATCGCGGTGCGTGAGCGCGCAGCCCAGCGAGGTCACCGCGGCCAGGCCCGAGGTGATGCCGTTGATCACGCGTGGCTCGATGCCTTCGGCGCGCAGGTGCTCGACCTCCTCGCCCCCACGGCCAAACACAAAGGGGTCACCGCCCTTCAAGCGCACCACCTGCTCGCCCGCTTGCACCGCCTGCACCATCAGGCGGTGGATGAAGGCCTGCGGCGTGCTGCGGCAACCGCCGCGCTTGCCCACATGCACAATGCGCGCGCTGGGCTGGGCATGGGCCAGGATGTCGGGGTGGACCAGGTCGTCCACCAGCAGCACGGTGGCCTCGGCAATGGCGCGCGCCGCGCCCAGGGTCAGCAGGTCCGGGTCGCCCGGGCCGGCACCCACCAGGGTGCAGCGGCCAGCTTGGATGGGGTTCGCATTCATGGGACGGGATTGTCCCGGCGCCGCGGCGCGGCACCAAATACTGTTTTGCAATATATGCCTGCGTGACTGGGCATAAGCCCGCCGCGGCCGGGGGGCAGGGCCGGAGGTCAGGCCGGGGTCAGGCCCTGCGCCCGCATGGCCGGGTGGCAGGCGCTGGAGCGCCAGAAGGCCAGCAAGGCCTGGGCGCCGGCGTCGTCGCGGCAGGTCTGGGCCACGCTGGCGCTGAAGGTCGAGTCAATGGCCACAGGGTCGGGCAGGGCACCGACGATTTGCACGCCTGCCACGCCCAGCATCTCGCTGCGCTGCTGAAACCCCAGCGCCACCTGGCCTTGCGCCACCAGCGAGGCCACCGGCACCCCCGGCGGGGCTTGCACGATGCGCGGCTGGATCTCGGCCGCAATGCCCCAGCGCTCAAAGAGTTGTTGCAGGCGCACGCCGCTCGGGCCGGTCGAATAGCCCAGGGTGGGGGCGGCCAGCACCGCCGCGCGCAGCGCCGCCTCGCTGCCGATGTCGGGCAGGGGGCAGCCCTCGCGCACGCCCACCACGGTGCTTGAATGCACCAGATCGACCCGGCTGCCTGGGCGCACATGGCCGGAGGCCATCAGGCGCTCGATGGCGTCGTCGGCCAGCACCACCAGGTCAAAGGCCTCGCCAGCGGCCACCCGCTTGGCCGCATCGACCCCACCCACCGATTCCAGCTGCACCCGCCAGGCCGGATGGGCCTGCTCGAACAGGCCGGAAATCTCGGCCAGCAGCTTGCGGGTGGCCATGGAGGAGATGATGCGCAGGTCGTGGGACATGGTCGTGACAAGGGGAGCAATGGACTGGGCATGCGACAATACCACCAGATGCGGCCGACCCAGCCCCGAGTGGCGGTCGGCCGATGTTTTTTGCAACGCCTCATGCTGATTCTGGGTATTGAATCCTCTTGCGACGAGACCGGTGTGGCCCTGGTGGACCTGCCGGCCGAGGGCATGCCGCGCCTGCGCGCGCAGGCCCTGCACAGCCAGATCGAGATGCACCGGGCCTACGGCGGTGTGGTGCCCGAGCTGGCCAGCCGCGACCACATCCGCCGCGTGCTGCCCCTGACCCGCGAGGTGCTGGCCCAGGCCGGCGCGCGCCTGCAAGCGCTGGACGTGATCGCCTACACCCAGGGGCCCGGCCTGGCCGGCGCGCTGCTGGTGGGCGCGGGCGTGGCCTGCGCCCTGGGCGCTGCGCTGCAGCGCCCGGTGCTGGGCGTGCACCACCTCGAGGGGCACCTGCTCTCGCCTTTCCTGAGCGCCGATCCGCCCGAGTTTCCGTTTGTGGCCCTGCTGGTCTCGGGCGGGCACACCCAGCTCATGCGGGTGGACGGCGTGGGCCGCTACACCTTGCTGGGCGAGACCATTGACGACGCGGCGGGCGAGGCCTTTGACAAGTCGGCCAAGCTGATGGGCCTGCCCTATCCAGGGGGCCCCGAGCTCTCGCGCCTGGCCGAGCAGGGCCGCCCCGACGCCTACCGCTTGCCCCGCCCCTTGCTGCACAGCGGCGATCTGGATTTTTCGTTTGCCGGCCTGAAGACCGCGGTGCTGACACAGTGCCGCAAGCTGGGCGAGGCCGCGCTGGCCGAGGGCCGGCCCGAGCGCGCCGATCTGGCCGCGTCGACGCAGGCGGCGATTGTGGAGGTGCTGGTGCGCAAGTCGCTCTCGGCCCTGGCGCAAACGGGCCTGCAGCGCCTGGTGGTGGCCGGTGGTGTGGGCGCCAACCGCGAGCTGCGCCGCCAACTCAACGCCGAATGCGCGCGCCGCCGCGTGCGGGTTCACTACCCCGAGCTGCACCTGTGCACCGACAACGGCGCCATGATCGCCATGGCCGCCGCGCTGCGGGTGCAGGCGGGCCTGCAGACCCCACAAACCCGTTATGCCTTTGATGTGCGGCCCCGCTGGCCCTTGCATCAGCTGTCCCAGGATACCGCTGGCCAGACGGCCCCCTGATTTTTCCTTTGAGCATTGAGATGGATCGACGACGTCTTCTGGCGCAGGCCCTGGGCTGCGCCGCCCTGGCGGCCTTGCCCGCCCACGCCCAGCCCACGCTGCCCCCCATTCGCCTGGCCCTGATCGAGGGCCTGTCGGGCCCGTTTGCCAACACCGGCGAGGCGGTGCTGCGCAATGTGGTGTGGGCGATCGAGCGCGTCAACGCCCGAGGCGGCGTGCGCACCGCGCAAGGCCTGCAAAGCCTGCAGCTCAAGACCTACGACAGCAAGGGCCAGAACGAGGAGGCGCTGTCGGCCCTGCGCTCGGCCGTGGACGACGGCGCGCGCTTTGTGCTGCAGGGCAACTCCTCGGCCAACGCCCTGGCGCTGATCGACGCCATCAACAAGCACAACGAACGCGAGCCCGAGCGGCGTGTGCTGCTGCTCAACTACTCGGCGGTCGATCCGCAACTGACCAACGAGCGCTGCAGCCCCTGGCACTTTCGCTTTGACGCGCACGCCGACATGCGCCTGGCCGCGCTGATGCAGGTGCTGCAGGGCGACCGCGCGCTGCAGTCGGTCTACCTGATCGGGCAGGACTACAGCTTTGGCCAGGCGGTGCTGCGCGAATCGCGCCGCCTGCTGCAGGCCTTGCGGCCCGATGTGCGCATCGTGGGCGAGGAACTGCACCCCATGGCGCGCGTGAAAGACTTTCTGCCCTATGCCACCAAGATCCGCGCCAGCGGCGCGCAGGCGGTGGTGACCGGCAACTGGGGCAACGACCTGACGCTGCTGGTCAAGGCCGCGCGCGAGGCGGGTTATGAGGGCATGTTCTACACCTTCTACGGCAATGCCCTGGGCGCACCGGCTGCGCTGGGCGAAGCGGGCGTCGGGCGCGTGCTGGCCGTGGCCGAGTGGATGCCCAATGTGCCCGGCGCCGAGAGCCAGGCCCTGGTGCGTGCCTTTCGCGAACGGTTTCCCAAGCCCAGCGAGGACTACCTGCACCTGCGCATGCAGCTGATGATCGAGGCGCTGGCGCAAGCCATCACCCGCGCCGGCAGTGTGCAGGCCCATGCGGTGGCGCCCCAGCTGGCGCAGGCCGATGTCCGCCTGGCCGGCCAGCGCCTGCGCATGCGCCCCGAGGACCAGCAGGCGCAGCAGCCGCTGGTCGTGGGCGTGATGGACCGCCAGGGCCAGCCGGGCGTGCCCTTTGATGTGGAAGGATCGGGCTATGGCTTTCGCATCGTCCGCACCCTGAGCGCCGAGCAGGTCCAGCGGCCGCACAGCTGCCGCATGCCAGGCCGCTGAGGCGCGCGCTGCAGTCACGCGCACGACGCCCCAAGCGGCGGCGTCGGGCCGACAATGGGTGCCATGAACGCACGTGCACGCCCCGCAGGCACCGACCTGCACCTGATTGACTCGGCCGTGGCGGCCCGCCGCCTGCTCATCACCCTGGCGCTGATGACCCTGGGCGGCAGCGCCATGTACGTGGTGTCGGTGGTGATCCCGCAGGTCGAGCGCGAGTTCGGCATTTCGCGCGCCATGGCCTCGGTGCCCTACACCGCCATGATGCTGGGCTTTGGGGTGGGCGGCATCTTCATGGGCCGCTGGGCCGATCGCGTGGGCGTGCAGATGCCGGTGGCCGTGGGCGGTGCGGCGCTGGGCCTGGGCTTTGTGTTGGCTGGCCTGTCCGACAGCATCTGGACCTTTGCCTTGGCGCACGGCCTGCTGCTGGGCTTGCTGGGCAATGCCAGCACCATGGTGCCGCTGGTGGCCGATACCTCGCTGTGGTGGCAGAAGTACCGGGGCCGGGCTGTGGCCGTGTGCGCCAGCGGCAACTATGTGGCCGGCACCATCTGGCCTGCGGCGGCGCAATACGGGGTGGAACACATCGGCTGGCGCCAGACCTATATCGCGCTGGGCCTGTTTTGCGGCATTGGCATGGTGCTGCTGAGCCTGGGCATGCGCCGCCCGGCGCCGGTGGCGGCTGCGCCCGTGGCCGGCAGCGCGCAGGCCCGCCACGGCGACCGGCCCTTTGGCCTGCCGGCGGGGCAGGCGACGCTGCTGCTGTGTGTGGCCGGACTGGCCTGCTGCGTGGCCATGGCCATGCCGCAGGTCCACATCGTGGCCTATTGCACCGACCTGGGCTTTGGCGCCGCGCGCGGCGCCGAGATGCTCTCGCTGATGCTGTTTTGCGGGATCATCAGCCGCCTGGTCTTTGGCGTCATCTCGGACCGCATCGGCGGCCTGCGCACGCTGGCGCTGGGTTCCTTGTTGCAAGGGATCGCGCTGCTGCTGTTCCTGCCGTTTGATGGCCTGGTGCCGCTCTATGTGATCTCGGCCCTGTTTGGCTTGTTCCAGGGCGGCATCGTGCCGAGCTACGCCATCATCGTGCGCGAGCATTTCCCGCTCAACCAGGTGGGCGAGCGGGTGGGCGCCATCATCATGGCCACGCTGGTGGGCATGGCGCTGGGCGGCTGGATGTCGGGCAAGGTGTTTGACCTGACAGGCTCGTACCATGCCGCCTTCATCAACGGCATCGCCTGGAACCTGCTCAACTTCTCGATCGCGCTGTGGCTGCTGCACCGCAGCGGCCACCTGCGCCAATGGCTGGGCCGGCGCCTGGTCTGATGCCTGGGCCTGATGCCTTGGCCTGATGCCTTGGCCTGATGCCTTGGCCTGATGCCCGCACCGATCGGCTTGCCCGGGTTGGGGCATGCATCACCGATGCCGCCAGCCCGATTGCCCAGGCCCTAGCTCGCGTGGCCCTCGCAGGCGCCGGCGTTGGGGCGGCCCCGGCATTCTCGCCGCAGGCGTTGCTCGCGCTCCTGGCGCGACTCGCTGCTGTCTGGCGGTGTGGGCAGGCGGGGCGATGACCGGTTCTTGCGGCCAGGGCTGCTGGCGGTCGTGGCTGGGGCGCCGCTGGTTTGGGCGCTGGATCCTGCACCCGCTGCCAGCCAGCACAAGCCGATGAGCAGGCGCCGGCGCGCGGCAGTTGAGGGGTGGGGGGCGCAGCCAGGGCATGCGCCCTGCGTGTGGCGGGGAATGGGCATGGGAACCTCCAGGGCCCCATTGCACCCGCCCAGGTGCCGCGCGGGAAGATCCGGGACGTGTCAGGCCTGACAAAACCCGGCACAGTGCGTGCCGCAGCGGGGCCTCACAACCACTTTTGCATGAAGCTGGCCTGGCCGGCCGCCGGGTCCAGCGCATAGGGCGCAAAGCCAAAGGCCTCGTAGCTGCGCAAGGCGCGCTGATTGCCCGTCAGCACCTCCAGGGTGAGCTTGCAGCAGCCCCGCGCCTGCGCATGGTCTTGCGCCGCTTGCAGCAGGGCTTGGCCGATGCCGCGGCCGCGCCATTCGGGCAGCACCGCCAGGTCGTGGATGTTCATCAGGGGGCGGGCCTTGAAGGTCGAGTAGCCCTCGATGCAATTGACCAGGCCCACGGCCTGACCGTCGAGCCAGGCCATGAAGCTGGCCGCATCGGGCCGCTCGGCCAGATCGCTGCACAGCCGCGCACGCACCTCGGGGGCCAGCGGCTCGCCGCCGCCCATGGGGTCGCGCGCATACGCATCGAGCAGGTCCACCAGCGCGGCCGCATCGCGCGCGTCGCGGTAGTTCACGCGCAGGACTTGCAGACCTTTCATGCCCATTGGTCCATCGGCAGGCAGCTGCAGAACAGGTTGCGGTCGCCGTAGACGTTGTCGACACGACCCACCGTGGGCCAATATTTCACGCGGCCACGGCTGGCGGCCAGAGCGCCGCCCAGCTCGCGCGGGTAGGGGTGCGACCAGTCGGCACCCAGCAGGGATGCGGCGGTGTGCGGCGCGTTCTTCAGGGGGTTGTCCTCTTGCGGCCACTCACCCGCCTCCACCTGCGCAATCTCCTGCCGGATGGCGATCATGGCGTCGATGAAGCGGTCGAGCTCGGCCAGGGTCTCGCTCTCGGTGGGCTCGACCATCAGGGTGTTGGGCACCGGGAAGGACAGGGTGGGCGCATGGAAGCCGTAGTCCATCAGGCGCTTGGCCACGTCCTCGGCCATCACGCCGCAGCTGTCCTTGAAGTGGCGCAGATCCAGGATGCACTCGTGCGCCACGCGGCCGTTGTCGCTGGCGTACAGCGTCGGGTAGTGCTCGGCCAGGCGGTGGCTGATGTAGTTGGCCGACAGGATGGCCGTTTCGGTTGCGTGCTTCAGGCCTTCGGCGCCCATCATGCGGATGTACATCCACGAAATCGGCAGCACCGCCGCATTGCCCAGGGGCGCTGCGCTGATGGCGCTGACCGCAGAGGGCGCGTCGCCACCGGGCACCAGGGCACCGGCCGCGCGGGCGCTGGCATGGCCCGGCAGATAGGGCACCAGGTCCTCGACCACGCAGACCGGGCCGACGCCGGGGCCGCCGCCGCCGTGCGGGATGCAGAAGGTCTTGTGCAGGTTCAGGTGGCTCACGTCGCCGCCAAACTCACCGGGCGCGGCCACGCCCACCAGGGCGTTCATATTGGCGCCGTCCACATACACCCGACCGCCGTGCTGGTGCACCAGCTCGCACAGCTCGCGCACCTGGGTCTCGAACACGCCGTGCGTGCTGGGGTAGGTGATCATGACCGCGGCCAGGCGCGTGCTGTACTGCTCGCACTTGGCGCGCAAATCGTCCAGGTCCACGTTGCCGTTCTCGTCGCAACGCGTCACCACCACCTGCATGCCGGTCATTTGCGCGCTGGCGGGGTTGGTGCCGTGGGCGCTGGCGGGGATCAGGCAGATGTCGCGGTGGCCCTCGCCGCGTGCGCGGTGGTAGGCCTGGATCACCAGCAGGCCGGCGTACTCGCCTTGCGAGCCGGCGTTGGGCTGCAGGCTGATGCCGGCGTAGCCGGTGGCCTGGCACAGCCAGTCGCGCAGCTGCTGGTCCAGCTCGGCATAACCTTGCATCTGCTCGGCCGGGGCATAGGGGTGGGGCAGCGCAAATTCGGGCCAGGTGATGGGGATCATCTCGCTGGTCGCGTTGAGCTTCATGGTGCAGCTGCCCAGGGGGATCATGCTGCGGTCCAGGGCCAGGTCCTTGTCCGAGAGCTGGCGGATGTAGCGCAGCATGCCCGTCTCGCTCTGGTAGGTGTTGAACACCGGGTGCGTCAGGTAGGGGCTGGTTCGGCGCAGCGACTCGGGGATCAACGTCGACAGCCCCTTCTCATAGCCCGCCAGGGTCGGCAGGGCCTGGCCCGGCTGGGCGCACAGGGCCCACAGCGCCTGCACGTCCTCGCGCGTGGTGGTCTCGTCCAGGCTGATGCCCACGCAATGCGCGCGGCCACCGCCAAAGCGGCGCAGGTTGATGCGCTGCGCGGCGGCCCGTGCGTGCAGGGCCGCTGCGGCCTCGGCGCTGCCCATATCCAGGGTCAGGGTGTCAAAGGCGGTGGCATGCAAGAGGCGCACGCCCAGTTGGCGCAGGCCATCGGCCAACATGGCGGTGAAGCTGGCCACGCGCAGGCCCACACGCTTGAGACCGGCCGGGCCGTGGTAGACCGCGTACATGCTGGCCACCACCGCCGGCAGCACCTGCGCGGTGCAGATATTGCTGGTGGCTTTTTCGCGGCGGATGTGCTGCTCGCGGGTTTGCAGCGCCAGGCGATAGCTCGGTTGGCCATGCGCGTCCACGCTCACGCCGACCAGGCGGCCTGGCATGGAGCGCTTGAACTCGTCGCGGCAGGCCAGGAAGGCCGCATGCGGGCCGCCCGCGCCCATGGGCATGCCAAAGCGCTGGGTGTTGCCCACGACAATGTCGGCGCCCATTTCGCCCGGCGACTTGAGCAAGGTCAGGGCCAGCAGATCGCTGGCCAGGATGAAGGCGGCCTGGCGCTGGTGGATCAGGTCGGCGCTGAGTTGCCAGTCGGCCAGCCAGCCGCTGCTGCCCGGGTACTGCTGCAGGGCGGCAAAGTAGTCGTCGCCGCCGATGGCCTGCTGCCACTCGTCGGCGCTGTGGATGACGCGCACCTCGATGTCGAGCGGCGCGGCGCGGGTCTGGATGACCTCGATGGTTTGCGGGTGGCAGTCGCCACTGACGATGAACACCTTGCCCTTGGCCTTGACCGAGCGGCGCGCCAGCGTCATGGCCTCGGCGGCAGCGGTGGCCTCGTCGAGCATGGAGGCGTTGGCAATGGCCATGCCGGTCAGGTCGCTGACCATGGTCTGGAAGTTCACCAGCGCTTCCATGCGGCCTTGCGAGATCTCGGCCTGGTAGGGCGTGTAGGCGGTGTACCAGGCGGGGTTCTCAAGGATGTTGCGCAGGATCACGCCCGGGGTGTGCGTGCCGTGGTAGCCCTGACCGATGAAGCTGCGAAAGAGCTGGTTGCGGCCGGCGATGCGCTTGAGCTCGGCCAGCGCCTGCGCCTCGGTGACCGGGGCCGGCAGGTGCATGCCCACCGAGCGCGCGATCGAGCGCGGCACGATGCCTTCGATCAGCGCCTGGCGCGAGGCGGCGCCGATCACGCTCAACATGTGGGCCTCGTCCTGCTCGCCGATGCCGATGTGGCGGGCGATGAATTCGGCGGCGTTTTCAAGCTCGCCCAGGGGGCGGTTGGCAGACATCAGCATGGGGATCTCCGGTCAGAACATTGAACAAAGCGCACCCGGCGGATGCGCTTGAGTCAAGGCCTGCAGGGCGGGCCCGGCAGGGGCCCGGGCTCAGCCAGCGCTGAACTGCTGGTAGGCGGTCTCGTCGAGCAGGGCGTCCACTTCGGACGGCTGCGACAGGCGGACCTTGAAGAACCAGCCCTTGCCCAGCGGGTCGGTGTTGGCCAGTGCCGGGTCGTTGCGCAGTTCTTCGTTGACCTCGATCACTTCGCCGCTGACGGGCATGTAGACGTCGGCGGCAGCTTTGACCGACTCGACCACGCCGGCCACTTCTTTTTGCGCAAAGGACTTGCCGACCTCGGGCAGGTCGACAAACACCACATCACCGAGCGCGTCCTGCGCGTGGTGCGTGATGCCGACGACGGCAACGTCGCCCTCGAGCGCGATCCATTCGTGGTCTTCGGTGTATTTCAGGCTCATGGTGATTCCTTTGAGAAGTTCGGTTCAAGCAGATGGGGTGGCCGCAGGTCGGTCGGACCTTGCGGCGCGGGACGATCAGCCGCGGACATAGCGGTTGGGCACGAAGGGCAGGGGGCTCACGGTCATGGGCACGGGTTTGCCGCGCACCATGGCCTTGAGCGGGGTGCCCAACGCCGCATATTCTGCCTGCACATAGGCCAGCGCCACGGGCGCGCCCACGCTCGGGCCCAGCAGGCCGCTGGTCACCTCGCCCACCGGTTCGCCCGCCTCGTTGTGCAGCACCACATGCTCGCGCACCGGCACGCGCTCTTGTGCCAGCAAGCCCACCCGCAGGCGGCCCACCGGCGCCTGGCCGTCAAGCTGGGCGAGCACCCGGTCGGCGCCCGGAAATCCCCCGGCGCGCGCGCCGCCGCTGCGGCGGACCTTTTGCATGGCCCAGTTCAGCTGGGCCTGCACCGGGGTGGTCTGGGTGTCGATGTCCTGGCCGTACAGGCACAGACCCGCCTCCAGGCGCAGCGAGTTGCGCGCCCCCAGGCCAATCGGCATGACCCCGGGCTGCGCCAGCAGGGCGCGGGCAAAGGCCTCGGCCACATGCGCGGGCAGCGATATCTCAAAGCCGTCTTCGCCGGTGTAGCCGCTGCGCGTGACGTACACATCGGCGCCTTGCCAGTGCGTGGCCATGCCGCGCATGAACACCAGGCTGTTGACGCCCGGCAGCAGCGCCTGCAGCGCGTCCACCGCCGTCGGGCCTTGCAGGGCCAGCAGGGCGCGGTCAAAGTCGGCGATCACCTGGCAGTCCCCGCCGATGCGCGCCTGGATGTGCGCCAGGTCGCCGTGCTTGCAGGCCCCGTTGACGATCACAAACAAATCCTCGCCCCGGTTGACGAACATCAGGTCGTCGATGATGCCGCCCTCGTCGTTGAGCAGCAGGCCGTAGCGCTGGCAATGCAGGCCCAGGCCGATCACGTCCACAGGCATCAGGCGCTCGAAAGCCGCGGCGGCGCCCGGGCCCAGCAGGCGCAACTGGCCCATGTGCGAGACATCAAACAGGCCGGCGGCGCTGCGGGTGTGCAGGTGCTCGGCCATCACGCCGGCCGGGTATTGCACCGGCATGCTGTAGCCGGCAAACGGCACCATGCGGGCGCCCAGCTCAAGGTGCAGGGCGTGAAGAGGGGTGGTCAGCAGGGAGGCATCGGCGGACATGGGCAGCTTTCAAGGGCGGTGGCGCCATGGCACATGCCATGACGGGGCCCTCGCTGTCCGCTTTACCTGAGCGATTCACCGGGCAGGCCATGGGCCCACTGCGGTTTGCGCCTTCGGTGGGTGCCGCGCTGCCTTGCGGCAGGGGCACCTCTCTCCAGAGAGGCAAGGCCGGTGGCCGGCCTTTTGTCAGTCCTTTTGCCTGAGCGTTCAGCGGTGTTGCCACCGCCTGCGCCTTCGGCGTTCGATCCCGGCTTGCGTCGGGTCGACACTCTCCTGACGAATGCGATTGTACGCGATGCGTGGCAACCCTGCCTTACATGCCCACGTAGTTCGGGCCGCCACCGCCCTCGGGCGTGACCCACACGATGTTTTGCGTTGGGTCCTTGATGTCGCAGGTCTTGCAGTGCACGCAGTTCTGCGCATTGATCTGCAGGCGATCGCCGCCATCGTCGTTCTTGACGTACTCGTAGACCCCGGCCGGGCAGTAACGGCCCTCGGGGCCGGCAAAGCGCGCCAGATTGGTTTGCACCGGCACCGACGCATCGCGCAGCGTCAGGTGCGCCGGCTGGTTTTCCTCGTGGTTGGTGTTGCTGATGAAGACGCTGGAGAGGCGGTCAAAGGTCAGCTTGCCGTCGGGCTTGGGGTAGTCGATCTTGGGGCAATCGGCCGCCGGCTTGAGGTAGAGGTGGTCGGGCTTGTCGCGGCGCAGCGTCCAGGGGATGTGGCCGCGCAGCACAAACTGCTCGAAACCGTTCATCAGCGTGGCGGTGGTCAGGCCCTTCTTGAACCAGGTCTTGAAGTTGCGCGACTTGTTGAGCTCGGCGTGCAGCCAGCTTTGCTCAAAGGCCTCGGGGTAGGCGCTGAGCTCGTCGCCCTGGCGCCCAGCGGCCAGCGCATCGGCCAGCGCGTCGGCACACAGCATGCCGCTCTTGATGGCCGCGTGGCTGCCCTTGATGCGGCTGACGTTGAGGTAACCGGCGTCGCAACCGACCAGCGCGCCACCCGGGAACACGGTCTTGGGCAGGCTCATCAGACCCCCGGCGGTGATGGCGCGTGCGCCATAGCCCAGCCGGCGTGCGGTCACCTCGCCCTGGTCGTTGGTGAAGTACCACTTGATGTTGGGATGCGTCTTCCAGCGCTGGAATTCCTCGAAGGGGCTGAGCCAGGGGTTGGCATAGTCCAGGCCCACCACATAGCCCACCGCCACCTTGTTGTCCTCCATGTGGTACATGAACGCGCCACCGTAGGTGTCGTTGTTCATGGGCCAACCGGCGGTGTGCATGACAAAGCCCGGCGTGTGGCGGCTCGGGTCGATTTCCCAGACCTCCTTGATGCCAATGCCATAGGTCTGCGGGTCACGGCCCTCGTCGAGGCGATAGCGAGCGATCAGCTGCTTGCCCAGGTGACCGCGCGCGCCTTCGGCAAACACGGTGTACTTGCCCAGCAGCTCCATGCCCAGCTGGAAGTTCTCGGTGGGCTCGCCGTCCTTGCCCAGGCCCAGGTGGCCGGTGGCCACGCCGCGCACCGAACCGTCCTCGGCGTACAGCACCTCGGCGGCGGTAAAGCCCGGGAAGATTTCCACGCCCAGGGCCTCGGCCTGCTGGGCCAGCCAGCGGGTGAAGTTGCTCAGGCTGATGATGTAGTTGCCGTGGTTTTGCGCGCACTCGGGCAGCAGCAGGCGCGGCGTGCGCAGCGCCCCGGTGGCGCTCAGAAAGCTCCAGGCGTCGTCGGTGACGGGCTGGTTCAGCGGCGCGCCGCGCGCCTTCCAGTCGGGGAACAACTCGGTCAGGGCGCGCGGGTCCATGATGGCGCCCGAGAGAATGTGCGCGCCCGGCTCGGAACCTTTTTCGAGCACCACCACCGATATCTCCTGCCCGCGCTCGGCAGCGCGCTGCTTGAGGCGGATGGCGGTCGAGAGGCCGGCGGGGCCGGCGCCCACCACGACCACGTCGTATTCCATCGATTCGCGGGGGCCGTAGGTGCTGAGCAGTTCGTCTGCGGTCATGAGGGGTCTCTGTGCAAGGGAAGTTGAAAAAGCGGTGGCGGTGTCAGCCTTGCGACTCATTTTATGCGCCAGGGCGCGGGGGGGCCCGCAAAATAGTGACACCCCCAGTCCTCCGGATCGCGAGCGACGGGCCAGCAAAGGACACAAGCATGAGCTACACGATTGATCTGTCGGGCCGCGTGGCCCTGGTGACCGGTGCCTCGAGCGGCCTGGGCGCGCAGTTTGCGCGCACCCTGGCGCAGGCCGGCGCGGCGGTGGTGCTGGCCAGCCGCCGCATCGACCGCCTCAAGGCCTTGCGCGCCGAGATCGAGGCCGCCGGCGGCCAGGCGCATGCGGTGGCCATGGACGTGAACGACCCGGCCACCATCGAGGCCGCGGTGGCCGAGGCCGAGGCCCACATGGGCCCGATCGACATCCTGGTCAACAACTCGGGCGTGGCCCTGACCCAGCGCGCGCAGGACACCACACCCGAAGAGTTCGACTTTGTCTTCAACACCAATGTGCGGGGCGCCTTTTTTGTGGCGCAGGCGGTGGGCAAGCGCATGGTCGCGCGCGCCCGTGCCGAGCCCAATGGCCTCTTGCCCCATGCCCGCCTGATCCACATTGCCAGCATGGCCGGCCTGAAGGTCTTGCCGCAAATCAGCGTGTACTGCATGAGCAAGGCGGCGGTGGTGCACATGACGCGCGCCCTGGCCACCGAGTGGGGGCGCTACGGCATCAACAGCAACGCCATCTGCCCGGGCTATATCGACACGGAAATCAACCACGAGCACTGGGACACCGAAGGCGGCCGCAAGCTGATCCAGATGCTGCCGCGCAAGCGGCTTGGCCAGCCGCAGGACCTGGATGTGCTGCTGCTGATGCTGGCCAGCGGCCAAAGCGGCTTCGTCAACGGCGCGGTGATCGCCGCTGACGATGGCTTTGCGGTCTAAGCTGCGCGTGGCTTAAAAGCTCAGGCGGTAGGACAGGCCAATGGTGCTGGCCGTGCCGCCGCCAGAGGCACCACCCACCCCCAGGCCCACGGTCCAGACGCCCGAGGTGCCATCGCTGCGCGCCACCCCGACGTTGGCGCTCCAGGTGTTGCGCTGAGGACGCGGGACCGACACACTGGCCAATGCATCGGCCGAGGGCCCCATGCGCACCGTCATCGGGTCGGACTTCAGATCGCGGTCGATGTTGGCCCGCACAAAGGGACGCCACTGCCCAGCCCCGCCGTCGGCCATCAACGAAACCCCCAGGGTCAGGCGTTGCGCCGAGAATTCGGTGGCGCCAAAGCTCAGGGCGGCAGGGCTGCTGTTTTCGGTGAAGGCATCGATGCTGACCTTCTCTTGGGTCAGGCTGAGGTAGGGGCCGCCCTTGAAGCCGCCCAGCTGGCCGTTCCAGCCAGCCCCCACTCGGAAGCTGCTGAACTGACCCGATGGGTTGCTGGTGGCGGTGATGGTGTTCACCGGCAGTTCCACACGTCGGACAAAGTCCTGGTGCTGGATCGACCCGCTGGCGCCCACGGCGTTGACATACCAGTTGGGCGAGAGGGCCACGGTGGCATACAGAATGCCCAGGGTTTCGGTGGTGTTGACCGAGCCGGTGTTCTGGCTGAAGGACGAGCCTGCGCTGGTGCGCGAGAGCACCCCGCCGAGCAGCACGTTCTGGGCCACCATGCGATCGACGCCGATGCTGACCTTGCGCGTGGTGGCGTCCACCCCCGCCTCGATTTGCTGGCGGTCGGTGCGAAACGACCCCACCTCGGCGCCGCCAAACACCTGCACATCACCCACCGGGCGCAGCGCGCCAGCCGGGGTGGTCAGGGCGCCCAGGTTCAGGCGCGACTCGAGGGCCTGACCGTGCTGGCGCGCCGCCACCATGGGGCCCACGGCCAAGGCGGCCACCTGGCCGATGGCACGCAGGCCACTCATGGCAAAACGGCCAAAGAGTTCATGCGCCTGGGTGCTGGGGTGCACACCATCGGCAAACAGGTAGTTGTCGGGATTGTTGCCCAGGCAGAGCAGCGACGAATTGAAGTAGTCGTCGGCGCCCGCGGGCATCGCTTTGAGGCCGCAGGCGGTCGCCCCGAACACATTGGCGTTGAAGCCATAACGCGTGGGGTTGGCGATCACATCGGCCAACAGCTTGTTGGGGTCGACCAGCACGGCACCGGCCGCCGGGACCGATTGCTTGAGCGCGGTGTTGAAGGTGGTGCCCAGGCCGGCCATGAGGGCTGCCGCATCGTTGCCGGTGGTGCTTTTGATCAACTGACCGAATGGGGTCTGATCGAGGGCCGGCAAGGTGACCACCACAATCTGCTGGGCCCCAGCCGAGCGCAGGCGCTGCACCTGTTGCGCCACCTTGCCCGCTTCGGTCGTCATGGCCGTGCCCGCCGCCAGGGGCGTGGTGGCGCTGGCCGACAGCAGGCCAAACTGGGCGAAGGCGTCGTTGGCGCCAATCCAGAGCATCACCAGGTCGCTGGCGCCCAATTGGGGCTTGGCCGCGAGCAGGCGGTCGACCTGGGTGGTCAGCGGTGTGGTGGTGATGCCGTTGGCCGGCGCGTACCCAATGCCTTGCACCGCGCTCACGCGCGAGCCGCCCTCGGCGTAGTTGCTGCCGCCGTTGGGGGTCGGGTTGATGCGGTTGGGCGTCAGGCCGATGCCCAGTTCGCGCGCCAGCACCTCGGCCCAGATCAGGGACTTGCCATCGGCTCGGTTGTTCGTGAAGCGGTAGAGGATGGTGTTGGGCAAGGTGCTGCCGTTGGCGTTGGGCGGTACATTGGAATAGGTACCGCCATCCGAGAGCGAGTCGCCCAGCACATGCAAGTCCGTGATGCGGATGGCTTGCGCCTGGGCGGGCAAGGCGGCGGTCAGTCCCATGGCCAGCAGGGCTTGGCCAATGGCAACTGAAAGCGGTTTTTGGTTCTGCATGTGGACTCCTTTTGAGCAATAAGGTATCCATCTTCGTGCAGAAAAAAAGGGTTTGCCCAGCGGACAAACCCTTGTGCCCCGCGCATCAAGCGGGCCGTGACGCCTGGCTCAGGCCCCCACTGCGCGC
>JBEBDJ010000039.1:0-4022 GCA_041157045.1 Pseudomonadota bacterium | reverse complement strand
GCGTGCAGGGAGCGCGGCATGTCCGGGCGCAGGATCAAGAGCTCGGCCACCCGCTCGGGCTTGATCACGTCGCGATAGACCTTGCGGTAGATCTCGAACGCCGAGACGCTGCGCAGGATCGCGCTCCAGTGGTAGAAATCGTAATCCTGGTCCTGCGCGGTGGCGGCGCCGAAGAAGTCGCTCTCGACCGCATGGAACTTCACATCGACCAGGCGGGCGGTGTTGTCGGCGCGCTCCAAAAAAGTGCCCAGGCGCATGAAGTACAGGGCCTCGTCCATCAGCATGGTGCCCACGGTCACCCCACGCGAGAGGTGCGAGCGGAACTTGACCCATTCAAAAAACTGGCCTGGGTCGCGCTCGAACTCGCCGCTGCGCAGCATGCGGTTGACCTCGAGCCAGGTCTGGTTCTGCGTCTCCCAGACCTCGGTGGTCAGGGTGCCGCGCACCGCGCGCGCATTCTCGCGGGCGGCGCGCAAACACGAGACGATGGACGAGGGGTTGTCGGTGTCGCGCACCATGAAATCCATCACGCCGCGCGGCGTGACATCCCCATGCAGGGCCAGGTAGGAGGGCAGCAACTCGCTGATCGACAGAATGCCCTCCCAGCCGGCCTGCGCGGCCGCGGCCGACTGCGGCAGCAGCGAGGTCTCGTAGCTCACATTGAGCATGCGGGCGGTGTTCTCGGCCCGCTCCATGTAGCGGGACATCCAGAAAAGGTGGTCGGCGGTTCTTGACAGCATGTGTGGCGCTCCCGTGTGTTCAGTCCTGCAAAATCCAGGTGTCCTTGGTGCCCCCGCCTTGCGAGGAATTGACCACCAATGAGCCCTCCTTGAGCGCCACCCGGGTCAGGCCCCCGGGCACCATCTGCACCGTGCGGCCCGACAGCACAAACGGCCGCAGGTCGATGTGGCGCGGCGCAATGCCGCTGTCCACATAGGTGGGGCAGGTCGAGAGGCTGAGCGTGGGCTGGGCGATGTAGCCGTCGGGATTGGCCAGCAGGGCCGCGCGGAACTGCTCGATCTCGGCGCGCGAGGCGGCGGGGCCCACCAGCATGCCGTAGCCACCGGCGCCGTGCACCTCCTTGACCACCAGCTCCGACAGGTGGGCCAGCGTGTGCTGCAGGTCCTCGGGCTTGCGGCACTGCCAGGTCGGCACATTGTTCAGAATGGGGCGCTCGCCCAGGTAAAAGCCGATCATGTCGGGCACATAGGGGTAGATCGACTTGTCGTCGGCCACGCCGGTGCCGATCGCGTTGCAGATGGTCACATGGCCGGCGCGGTAGGCGTCGAGCAGGCCCGCACAGCCCAGGGTGGAGTTGGGCCGAAACACCTCGGGATCGAGGAAGTCGTCGTCGACGCGGCGGTAGATCACGTCCACGCGGCGCGGGCCCCGGGTGGTGCGCATGTAGACAAAGCGGTCCTTGACAAACAGGTCCTGCCCCTCGACCAGCTCCACGCCCATCTGCTGGGCCAGGAAGGCGTGCTCGAAGTAGGCGCTGTTGTACATGCCGGGGGTGAGCACCACCACCGTGGGCTCGGCAGTGGTGGCCGGGCTGGATGCGCGCAGGGTGTCGAGCAGCAGATCGGGGTAATGCGCCACCGGCGCCACCCGGTGGCGGTTGAACAGGTCGGGGAAGAGCCGCATCATCATCTTGCGGTCTTCCAGCATGTAGCTCACGCCGCTGGGCACGCGCAGATTGTCCTCGAGCACGTAGTACTCGCCCTCGCCTTGCGCATTGGGGGCGCGCACGATGTCGATGCCGCTGATGTGCGAGTACAGGCGGTTGGGCAGGTCCACGCCCATCATCTCGGGGCGGAACTGCGCGTTGCGCAGCACCTGCTCGGCCGGGATCACGCCGGCTTTCAGGATTTCCTGGCCGTGGTAGACGTCGTGCAGAAAATGATTGAGGGCATTGACGCGCTGGATCAGGCCGGCCTCCAGCATGCGCCACTCGGCCGCCGGGATGATGCGCGGGATCAGGTCAAAGGGGATCAGCCGCTCGGTGCCCGAGCCGCTCTCGTCCTTGTCGCCGTACACCGCAAAGGTGATGCCCACCCGCCGGAAAATCATCTCGGCTTCTTCGCGCCGGGCGGCCATGGCGCCGTTGTCCTGCGCGGCCAGCCACTGGGCATAGGCCTGGTAATGGGCACGCACCGAACCGGCGTTTCCGGCCTCGGGCAACTGGGCATACATTTCGTCAAACCGGCGCATAAAGACTCTCCATGTGCACAGCTTAGCAAGTTGCATACCTGCGGGGTCGATGCGGATCAATTTTTCTGAACATCGTGGTGCCAGTATCGCCGCTGGCGCGCGCGCTCGCAGACCACCTGGGTGGGTTGCGCGCTGTGCCAGAGGGCGGCGCCACAAGTCACGGTGCTGACCCAGCCGGGCGGGCCCAGGTGGGCATAGCGCTGCACCACCCAGGGGTGGGGATGGCCATAGCGGTTGAGGTAGCCGGCCTGCACCACCGCCACGCGCGGGCGCAGGGCCTGCACAAACGCCGGGCTCGACGAGGTGCGGCTGCCGTGGTGCGGCACCATCAGCCAGTCGACCGGGCCCAGGCCCTGGCGCAGCAGGGCCGCCTCTTGCGCGGCCTCGATGTCGGCGCTGAGCAAGGCGCGGTGGCCCTGTGCGTCCTCCACCAGCAGCACGCAGCTGGCATGGTTGGGCGGGTGCTGGCCATGCGGCCAGTCGGGGGGCGGGTGCAGCACCGTCAGGCGCACCCCGTCCCAGGACCAGGACTGGCCACGGGCGCAGGGCCGTGCCCCCGGTTGGGCCCACAAGGGGTGCTCGGGGGGCAGGGACAGCCAAAGGGGCAGGCCGGGCCAGTGCTGCAGCAGCGCCTGCGCGCCGCCCACATGGTCCTGGTCGCTGTGCGAGAGCAGCAGGCCGGCCAGCGGCTCGCCCTGGCGCAGCAGCAAGGGCAGCACGGTGCGGTGACCGGCATCGCTGTCGGGCCCCCAGCGGGGCCCACTGTCGACCATCAGGCTGTGCGTGTGGGTGCGCAGCAGCACGGCCGTGCCCTGCCCCACATCCAGCGCCAGCAACTCGAAGCTGCCAGGCGCCGGGCGCGGGGCCTGCCACCCCCAGATGGGCAGGCACAGGGGCAGCAGCACCCAGCGCAGCGACCAGGGGCTGGGCCACCACCAGGGCAGCACGGCCAGCATGGCCAGGGCCACCCAGGGCCAGGGCGGCACCGGCCAAAACACTTGGGCCCAGGGCCATGCGGCCAGCCACGACAGGCCCGCGATCATGGGGGTCAGCGCCGCCTCGGCCACGGTCCACAGCGGCGACCAGAACAGGCCCGCCAGGCACAGCGGGGTGACCACCAGCGTCACCCATGGAATGGCCAGCAAATTGGCCAGCAGGCCCGCCACCGACAACTGGCCAAAAAAGAGCAACCCGAGCGGCGCCAGTGCCAGCGTCACGCGCAGCTGCTCGCGCAGCAAGGCCCACAGCGCCCGACCCAGCCAGCGGCCCGCTCGGCGGGCCCCGTCCTGCACGCGTTCGTGCGCATGCACCAGCCTGGCCCATGGCGCACCACCTTGGTGCCTGCGCGGTGTGGACCCGCGCTCGCGCGCTGGGGCGGGAGGGTCGGCGGCGGGGCTGGACCGGCCCAGGCCCATCAACACCGCCACCGCCACAAAGCTCAGCCAGAACCCTGCCTGCAGCATGGCCCAGGGGTCCAGGGTCAGCACCCCGGTCGCCACCGCCAGCCACAGCAGCAAAGGGGGCCACTGGCGCCGCCCTGCGCGCAGCAGCAGGGCCAGGCCCAGCATCCAGACGGTGCGCTGCGCCGGAATACCCCAGCCGCTAAACAGCGCATACAGCAGCGCCACCGCCCACCCGGCCCCTTGTCCCAGCGTGACCGCCGGGATCCACCACACCCCAGGGCCACCACGGCGCGCCCAGGCGCGCCACAGGGCGCTGACCAGCACGCCCACCAGCCAGGCCTGCATGGTGATGTGCACCCCAGAGATGCTCATCAGGTGGGCCACCCCGGTGGCGCGAAACAGGTCCCA
>JBEBDJ010000038.1:0-14711 GCA_041157045.1 Pseudomonadota bacterium | reverse complement strand
CGCGCTGCTTTTCAATTTCCATCCAGTCGCTGGTCGCGTGGCGCGAGGCCTTGCGCGCCTTGACCGAGCCGGCAATCTGGATCGCACCCGAGAACAGCAGCAGCTTTTCGGTCAGCGTGGTCTTGCCGGCGTCGGGGTGGGAGATGATGGCAAAGGTCCGGCGGCGCCGGGTCTCTTGGGCGTAGGTCACAGGGCGTCCTGAATTCGGGCAAGGGGGCAGGGCCGTGGGCCCGCCGCAGGCCAGTGGCCGCAGCAGGCCCTGGCAAACCCCTGCATTTTACGGGCAGGGGGCGGCGTCCCCTGGCAAGGCCGCAGGCCAGCACCTATAATGCGGGGCTTCCGAGGAGCGTTGCAGCGCCCACCAGCCCCTGGCTGGCAGCAGGCGTGAGGCTCGGACCCTTCCATTCGCAACGACGCTCATCCACTGATCCAGTGCGGTGAGCCCTTCATTCCCAAGTGCCCTGCCCGGACCGGTGGTTTTTCTGACCATTGCTTTGGAGCGCACCATGAATGCACCGCTGAAGAACACCCTGCCCACCGACTGCGTGATCGCCGACATCGGCCTGGCCGATTGGGGCCGCAAGGAAATCCGCATCGCCGAGACCGAGATGCCCGGCCTGATGGCCATCCGCGAGGAATTTGCCGCTGCCCAGCCGCTCAAGGGCGCGCGCATCACCGGCTCCCTGCACATGACGATCCAGACCGCTGTGCTGATCGAAACCCTGCAGGCCCTGGGCGCGCAGGTCCGCTGGGCCTCGTGCAACATCTACTCCACCCAGGACCATGCCGCCGCGGCCATCGCCGCGCAGGGCACGCCGGTGTTCGCCATCAAGGGCGAGAACCTGGACCAGTACTGGGACTACACCCACCGCATCTTTGAATTTGGCGCCGCCGGCACCCCGGGCGAAGGCCCGAACATGATCCTGGACGACGGCGGCGATGCCACGCTGCTGATGCACCTGGGCAAGCGCGCCGAGCGCGACGCCTCGGTGCTGGCGAATCCGGGCAGCGAGGAAGAGGTCTGCCTGTTCAACGCCATCAAGGCCAAGCTGGCCCAGGACCCGAGCTGGTACAGCCGCAAGAGCGCGCAAATCATTGGCGTGACCGAAGAGACCACCACCGGCGTGCACCGCCTCAAGGAAATGTCGGTCAAGGGCACGCTGATGTTCCGTGCCATCAACGTCAATGACTCGGTGACCAAGAGCAAGTTCGACAACCTGTACGGCTGCCGCGAGTCGCTGGTGGACGGCATCAAGCGCGCCACCGACGTCATGATCGCCGGCAAGGTGGCCGTGGTGTGCGGCTACGGCGATGTGGGCAAGGGCAGCGCGCAAGCCCTGCGCGCCCTGTCGGCCCAGGTGTGGGTGACCGAGATCGACCCCATCAACGCGCTGCAGGCCGCCATGGAAGGCTATCGCGTGGTGACCATGGACGACGCCTGCAGCCAGGCCGACATCTTTGTGACCGCCACCGGCAACAAGCATGTGATCACGCATGCGCACATGCAGGCCATGAAGGACCAGGCCATCGTGTGCAACATCGGTCACTTTGACAACGAGATCGACATTGCCTCGCTCGAGGGCTACACCTGGGAAGAGATCAAGCCGCAGGTGGACCATGTGATCTTCCCCGATGGCAAGCGCATCATCATGCTGGCCAAGGGCCGCCTGGTGAACCTGGGCTGCGCCACCGGCCACCCGAGCTTTGTGATGAGCTCGAGCTTTGCCAACCAGACGATCGCGCAGATCGAACTGTTCAGCCACGCCGACAGCTACGACGTGGGCAAGGTCTATGTGCTGCCCAAGCACCTGGACGAGAAGGTCGCCCGCCTGCACCTGAAAAAGGTGGGCGCCAAGCTGACCGAGCTGAGCGACATGCAGGCCGAGTACATCGGCGTGCCCAAGCAAGGCCCGTACAAACCCGACACCTACCGCTATTGATGCGCTGGGCGACCCGCGTGGGCGGGCGCCGAGCCGGAAAGCAGCGACAAGGTGCGTGCCGATCAATTGCTGGTGACGCGCGGCCTGGCGGCCACGCGTTCACAGGCCCAGCGGCTGATTGCCGCCGGCCTGCGCTGGCGCGCGAGCGGTGCCCGAGGCGACTGGCGGGCGGTTGGCAAAAACGGCGAAGAGCTGCCCACGGACGCCGAGCTGCAGCTGCAGGACACATCCGAGCGGCGCTTTGTCTCGCGCGGGGGGCTCAAGCTCGATGGCGCGCTGGCGCAGCTGGACTGGTCGGTGCAGGGCCTGCACTGTCTGGATGTGGGCCAGAGCACCGGCGGCTTTACCGATGTGCTGCTGCAGCGTGGCGCGGCGCAGGTGGTGGGGGTGGATGTGGGCCACGGCCAGCTGCACCCGAGCTTGCGCGCCGACCCGCGCGTGTGCGCCATCGAGGGCCTGAACGCACGCGAGCTGCAGCCGCAAGACCCGCGCCTGCCTGCGCAACGCTTTGACCTGATCGTGGGCGACCTATCGTTCATTTCGCTGACCCTGGTCTTGCCCGCGCTGCTGCCCTGGCTGAGCCCGACCGGCCGCCTGCTGCTGCTGGTCAAGCCGCAGTTTGAGCTGCAACCGGGGCAGGTGGGCAAGGGCGGCATCGTGCGCGATCCGGCGCTGTATGCGCTGGTGTCGCAACGCCTGCACCAGTGCTGCCAGGCGCTCGATCTGTCGGTGCTGGCCTGGCTCGACAGCCCCATCGCCGGCGGCGATGGCAATCGTGAATTTTGGCTGGGCGCTGCGCGCCCGCCCCTTTGAAAGCAAGCCATGGACGTTTCCCTGAGCCTGGAATTTTTTCCACCCAAGACCCCGGAAGGGGCGCAGAAACTGCGCGCGGTGCGCCAGGAGCTGTACACCCTCAAGCCCGAGTTCTGCTCGGTCACCTACGGCGCTGGCGGCTCCACGCAGTCCGGCACCTTTGCCACCGTGGCCGAGATCCTGGCCGAGGGCGTGAGCGCGGCCAGCCATTTCTCGTGCATTGGCGCCACGCGCCAGGGCGTGCGCGAGCAATTGGCCGAGCTCAAGGCCATGGGCGTGACCCGCCTGGTGGCCCTGCGCGGTGACTTGCCAAGCGGCTACGGCAGCGCGGGCGAGTTTCAGTACGCCAGCGACCTGGTGGCCTTCATCCGGGCCGAGACCGGGCGTGACTTTCACATCGAGGTCGCGGCCTACCCCGAGATGCATCCGCAGGCGCGCTCGCCGCAGGCCGATCTGCAGGCCTATGTGGCCAAGGTGCGCGCGGGCGCCGACTCGGCGATCACGCAGTACTTCTACAACGCCGACGCCTACTTCCGCTTTGTCGACGACGCCCACCGCCTGGGCGCGGACGTGCCGGTGGTGCCGGGCATCATGCCCATCACCAACAGCTCGCAGCTGCTGCGCTTCTCGGATGCCTGTGGCGCCGAGATCCCGCGTTGGATCCGCACCCGCCTGCAAAGCTATGGCGACGACAGCGCGTCCATCAAGGCCTTTGGCCTGGAGGTGGTGACCGATTTGTGCGAGCAGCTGCTGCGCGCTGGCGTGCCCGGTCTGCACATCTACAGCATGAACCAGAGCGCCCCGACCCTGGCGCTGGCCCAGGCGCTGCGCAGCGCCTGAATGCGCGCGGGGCCCGAAGGCCCCGCGGTGCATCTGTGGCGCGCGGCCCCTAACGGCCGGCGCGGCCGGATCAGCGCTCGTCGAAGCTGACCACCACGCGGTCGCTCGTGGGGCGGGCCTGGCAGGACAGCACAAAACCTGCTGCCACCTCGCTGGGCTCGAGCGTGAAGTTCTTGTCCATCTCGACACTCCCCTCGATCACCTTGCAGCGGCAGGTGCAGCACACCCCGCCCTTGCACGACCAGGGCAGGTCCAGGCCCACGGCCAGGGCCACGTCCAGCAGGTGCTCCTGGCGCGTCATCGGCATGTCAAAGGGCTTGCCGTCAAAGTGCACGGTCAGCTTCACATCGCCCTCGTCGCGCACCGCCTTGTGCGTCAGCTTCACCTGGCGGCGCTCGGCCTCGGGCAGGGCTTCCAGCGTGGGCGAGGTAAAGCGCTCGGTGTGGATGCGGTCGGCGCGCACACCGGCTTGCAGCAGGGCCTGCTCGGTCTCGTCGATCATGGCCTGCGGCCCGCAGACAAACACCTCGTCCATGCTGCCCACCGGCAAGAAGGCGTCCATCACCGCGCGCACCTTGGCCGCGTCGATGCGACCCTCGAGCAGCGGCACTTCCTGGCTCTGGCGCGAGAGGATGTGGATCAGCGTCAGGCGCGAAGGGTAGCGGTCCTTGAGGTCTTGCAAGGCCTCGTTGAACATCACGCTGTCCATGCGGCGGTTGCCATAGACCAGGGTGAATTTGGATTCGGGCTGCTCCTCCAGCGTGCTGGCCAGGATCGACAGGATCGGGGTGATGCCCGAGCCGGCGGCAAAGCCGACGCGGTGCAGGGCGCGCGCCTTGTGCACGGTAAAGCGCCCCTCGGGCGGCATCACGCGCAGCGTGTCGCCGGCCTTGACCGAGCTGGCGGCCCAATTCGAGAAGACGCCGCCCTCGACCGGGCGGATGCCCAGCTCCAGCTCGCCGTGCTGCGTCAGGCGGCTGCGCGGCGAGCTGATCGAGTAGCTGCGGCGCACATCGGCGCCGTTGATGTCGGCGCGCACCGTCAGGAATTGCCCGGGCTCGAAGGCAAACTGCGCGCGCAATTCGGCGGGCACCTGCAGGGCAATGGCGACCGCACCCGCGGCTTCGGGGGTGACACGTGCCACCTTCAGGTCATGGAATCGCAATGCGGACATGGATCGGTCCTCGGGGTGTGGCCGCGTCAGTACGGCTTGAAGTAATCAAAGGGCTCCAGGCAATCCAGGCAACGGTACAGGGCCTTGCAGGCGGTGGAGCCAAAGTGGGAGGTTTCGGTGGTGTTGTGCGAGCCGCATTGCGGACACGCCACCGCCGGCATCGACCCTGGGGCGCGAGCGGCAAAGCGCAGCACGGCGCTGCTGCCGTCGCTGGCGCAGCGGTGCTCGCTCGGGTGGGGGGGCGCGATGCCGTATTCGCGCAGTTTCTGGCGCGCGGGCTCGCTCATCCAGTCGGTGCTCCAGGCGGGCGACAGGCGGGTCTGCACCGTGCCCTGCAGGCCGTGCTCGGCCAGCGTGCGCACGATGTCGTCCTCGATCTGGCCCATCGCCGGGCAGCCGCTGTAGGTGGGGGTGATCACCACCTCCAGCGCCTCGCCCTGTTCGCGCACATCGCGCAGGATGCCCAGCTCGCGCAGCGTCACCACCGGGATTTCCGGGTCGGTGAGCGATTCGAGCAAGGCCCAGGCCTGCGCCACGCGGGGCGAGGCATCGGCCGGTGCTTGGGCGATCGTGACGGGGTGGGCGCGCATGGGCGACTTACCAGGTGCCGTTGGGGTGCTGGCGGGCCAGGCTTTGCATCTCGGCCAGCAAAAAGCCCATGTGCTCGGAGTGGCGACCTTGCTTGCCGGTGGGCACAAACGCGGTCTGGGCCGGGCGCACCAGGGTGGCCTCGGCCAGCGCCGCGTCCACCAGTTGGTCCCAATCGGCGCGCAGCGCTGCGGTGGCAGCACCGGTGCCGTTGGCCACGGCTGCGCGCTCGGCGTCGCTGTCGGCCCAGAACTCGGCGGTGTAGGGCAGCAGGGCGTTGAGCGCGGCCTGCGCCTTCTGGTGCGACAGCTCGGTGCCATCGCCCAGGCGCACCAGCCAGTCGCGCGAATGGCGCAGGTGGTAGCGCGCTTCCTTGAGCGATTTGTCCGCAATGGCCGCCAGCTGTGCATCCTCCGAGCGCAGCAGCGCCTCCCACAGCAGCACCATGAAGGCGCTGTACAAAAAGTTGCGCACCACGGTGACGGCAAAGTCACGGTCACCGCGCGCGGTGGCCGACATCAGCGGCAGGTGCGGCAGCTCGCAAATCGTGTGGTTGCGAAACTGCGGCTCGTCACGGAAATACGCCAGCGTGTCCTCGGTGGCCCCGTTGCCCAGCAGCGTGGCGGCATGCTGGTACAGCAGGCGCGCCTGGCCGATCAGGTCCAGGCTGTTGTTGGCCAGGGCCATGTCTTCTTCCAGGATCGGGCCGTGGCCGCACCATTCGGCATTGCGCTGACCCAGGATCAGCGCGCTGTCGGCCAGGTGCAGCAAGTAGTCCACCGGGGCGTGCACGGTGGTGGCGTTGGGCATGTTCATGTTCGGCAATCGGGGCGCGGGCGGCGTGCCGGCAGGGCGGCGCCGCCCGACGGGTTCACATATGACCGACTTCGTCGGGGATCGCGTAGAAGGTCGGGTGGCGGTAGATCTTGTCGCTGGCGGGCTCGAAGAACTCGGCCTTGTCGTTGGGCTCGCTGGCCGCAATGGCCACCGAGGGCACGACCCAGATGCTCACGCCTTCCTGGCGCCGGGTGTAGACATCGCGCGCCATCTGCAGCGCGTGCTGCGCGTCGCTGGCGTGCAGGCTGCCGCAGTGCTTGTGCTCCAGGCCTTGTTTGCTGCGCACAAAGACTTCCCAGAGGGGCCACTCCTTGAGGGCGGCGGGGGTGGATGTGGGCGCGTTCATGCGGCCTCCTTGACCTGACGTTGAGCTTGTTTGGCGGCGTGGGCAAGGGCGGCTTCGCGCACCCAGGCCCCGTCGTTCCAGGCCTTGACGCGGGCGCCCAGGCGTTCCTTGTTGCAGGGGCCGTTGCCGTTGACCGTCTCCCAGAACTCGTCCCAGTCGATCTGGCCGTAGTCGTAATGGCCGCGGGCCTCGTTCCACTTGAGGTCGGGGTCGGGCAGGGTCACGCCCAGCACCTGGGCCTGCGGCACGGTGGCGTCCACAAACTTCTGGCGCAGCTCGTCGTTGCTGATGCGCTTGATGCCCCAGCGCATGCCTTGCGCGCTGTTGGGGCTGTTCTCGTCGGGCGGCCCGAACATGGCCAGGCACTTCCACCACCAGCGGTTGACGGCGTCCTGCACCATCTCGCGTTGCTCGGCGGTGCCTTGCATCATCACCAGCAGGGCCTCGTAGCCCTGGCGCTGGTGGAAGGATTCTTCCTTGCACACGCGGATCATGGCGCGGGCATAGGGGCCGTAGGAGCAGCGGCACAGCGGGATCTGGTTCATGATGGCCGCGCCATCGACCAGCCAGCCGACCACGCCCACATCGGCCCAGTTGAGCGTGGGGTAGTTGAAGATCGAGCTGTACTTGGCCTTGCCGCTGTGCAGGGCGGCAAGCATCTCGTCGCGGCTCGTGCCCAGGGTCTCGGCGGCGGAGTACAGGTACAGGCCGTGCCCGCCCTCGTCTTGCACCTTGGCAATCAGGATGGCCTTGCGCTTGAGGCTGGGGGCGCGGCTGATCCAGTTGCCCTCGGGCAGCATGCCCACGATCTCGGAGTGCGCATGCTGGCTGATCTGGCGCACCAGGGTCTTGCGGTAGGCGTCGGGCATCCAGTCGCGCGGCTCGATGCGGCCGTCGGCGGCGATGCGCGCCTCGAATTGATCCACCAGGGCCAGCTCGGCCTCGCTCATGGGCCGCGGCACGGCCTTCAGACCCGCCGATTTGCCCTCTTCGCTGGCGTCTGCCACGCTGAACGATTGGGTGTACATGTGAACGTCTCCTGCCCCCGACCACCGGGGACGCAGACGCGATTATACGCATTAACCGACCGATCGGTCGGTTAATTGGGCCTGCTGGGCATCAGGACTTTCCCGGGGGCGGCCCGGGGAGGGTTCAGCCGCCGTGCTCGACGCCCCAGCCTTGCCCGGCGCCGCGCGCCAGGATCGGCCCCACCACCGCCAGGGCCTCGCGCAGCTGACCGGCCAGGGTGTGCGGCGGGTTGATCACCACCATGCCGCTGGCGCTCAGGCCGCCTTCGTGCTCGCTGCTGCGGCCAATGGCCAGGTGGGCGTGCAGCCAGGCCTTGCCCGTCTGTTGGGCCAGGGTGCGCAGGCGCTTGGGCAGGGAATGCGCCTCGGGCCGCGGAATGATGGGGTACCAGACCACATAGGTCCCGGTGGCAAAGCGGCGCAGCGCGTCCTCGACGGCCTCTTGCACCTTGGCGTAGTCGGTCTTGATTTCGTAGCTGGGGTCGATGAGCACCATGGCACGGCGCGAGCCGCTGGGCCCGGGTGGGGGCGGCAGCAGGCTGCGCAGGCCGGCAAAGCCGTCCTCGCGCGTGACCTGCACCGTGCGGCCCGCTTGCAGCTGGGCCACATGCGCGGCCAGGGCCTGCACATCGGTGGGGTGCATCTCAAAGAGCTTGAGGCGGTCGCGCGCCTCGTGGCGCAACAGCCGGTGCATCAGAAAGGGCGAGCCCGGGTACTGGCGCAGCCCGCCTTGCGGGTTGAGCTCGGCCAGCAAGTCCAGGTAGTCCTTGAGCGCCTCGGGCAGGGGCTCGCTGCGCGAGGCCAGTGCCGCGCGCAATTTGAGGATGCCGTCCTGGGCCTCGGCGGCCTTGCGCGTGGCCTCGCTGTCGAGCCGATAGAGGCCCGCACCGGCGTGGGTGTCGACGAGCAGCAACCCGGTGGGCTTGCGCATCAGATGACGCAGCGTGGCCAGCAGGGTGATGTGCTTGAGCACGTCGGCATGGTTGCCGGCATGGAAGGCGTGGCGATAACTGTACATGGGGTGATGGTAACCCGCCCAGGCCATCGAGCCCCCGGTGGCCGCAAGGCCATGCCAGGACGCCTAGCATGGCCGGCTTGCCCCTGACCCTTTGGTGCCCCATGGAACTGCTGCACGACGACCTCATCCGCGACTTTCTGCAACGCGAGGGCCCGGTGGGCCCGGCCACCTGGCAATGGCGCGGGGGGCAGCTGCACCTGGCGCTGCGCTTTGCCGATTTTGTCCAGGCCTTTGGCTTCATGACGCAGGTGGCGCTGCAGGCCCAGCAAATGGACCACCACCCGGACTGGCGACAGGTCTACAACCGCGTCGACATCACCTTGTGGACCCACGATGCCGGCGGCCTGACCGCCCGTGACCTGGCCCTGGCCCGCTGCATCGGCCAGGCCGCGCGCCCGCTCTTGGGTTGAGGCCCGGGGGCAGGGCTGGTGCCCGGCCCCAAAGCTTTGTATAATGGAGGGCTTCGCAGCGCTTTGATGGCCCCGCGGCGAAGGCTGCCCAAGAACCTTGTTTGCGGGCGGCAACCCCGCCTAAGAGGCCCCCTTCAGAGGGGCACCGACCGCGGAAAAGGGCCTGTTATCCCCCAAAGGACAATTCATGAAAACGTTCAGCGCAAAACCCGCTGACGTGGTGCATGAGTGGTTTGTGATTGACGCCACCGACAAGGTGCTCGGACGGGTCGCCAGCGAAGTGGCCCTCCGCCTGCGCGGCAAACACAAAGCCATCTACACGCCTCACGTCGATACCGGTGACTTCATTGTCGTCGTCAACGCTTCCAAGCTGAAGGTGACCGGCACCAAGTCGCTCGACAAGAAGTACTACCGCCATTCGGGCTTCCCCGGCGGTATCTACGAAACCAACTTCCGTGACCTGCAGGCCAAGCATCCTGGTCGTGCGCTCGAGAAGGCTGTCAAGGGCATGCTGCCCAAGGGCCCGCTCGGCTACGCGATGATCAAGAAGCTGAAGGTGTATGGCGGTGCCGAGCACCCGCACAGCGCCCAGCAGCCCAAGGCCCTCGAGATCTAAGGAGCGGACATGATTGGTGAATGGAACAATGGCACCGGCCGTCGCAAATCGAGCGTCGCCCGCGTGTTTCTGAAAAAAGGCACCGGCAAGATCACGGTCAACGGCAAGGACATCCAGCAGTACTTCGGCCGTGAGACCTCGATCATGATCGCCAAGCAGCCGCTCGTGCTGACCAACCATGTCGAGACCTTCGACATCCAGGTCAACGTGCACGGCGGTGGCGAATCCGGCCAAGCTGGCGCCACCCGCCACGGCATCACCCGCGCGCTGATCGATTACGACGCTGCCCTCAAGCCCGCTCTGAGCGCGGCCGGCTTCGTGACCCGTGACGCCCGTGAGGTCGAGCGTAAGAAGGTCGGTCTGCACTCTGCCCGCCGTCGCAAGCAGTTCAGCAAGCGCTGATCGGTCTGCGCGTCGCGCCAAAACCGCCACGGCTTGCTGTGGCGGTTTTTTTATGGGCGGTGCCCATGCCCACAAACCCAGTAGCGTTAATGCCGGCCCCTGCTGGCAATAACCCAGTGCGGCGCTATACTATTGCTCTGTCATCCGGAGAATTTCCATGAGTGCTGTTGCCGAACCCGTCCAGACCGCCATGCCCGAACCGATCGTCTTCACCGACAGCGCGGCGGCCAAGGTGGCCGATCTGATCGCCGAAGAAGGCAATCCCGAACTCAAGCTGCGCGTCTTTGTGCAAGGCGGCGGCTGCTCGGGTTTCCAGTACGGCTTCACCTTCGATGAAATCGTCAACGAAGACGACACCACCATGACCAAAAACGGGGTGTCGCTGCTGATCGACGCCATGAGCTACCAGTACCTGCTGGGCGCCGAGATCGACTACAAGGAAGACCTGCAAGGCGCGCAATTCGTGATCAAGAACCCCAACGCCACCACCACCTGCGGTTGCGGCTCGTCGTTCTCGGTCTGATCGACCGCTTTGGCGTCCCAACAGGCCGGCTTTGCCGGCCTTTTTTGTGGGCGCTGGCTGACCCGGCGCGTCGGCTTAGCGCGGGTAGATGGCGCCCAGCACCCGAGGGCCCCGCGCGCCGGTGACCGCGGGCAGGCTGGCGCAGCGCCGCTGCAGCGCGCAAAAAGCCAGCCAGGCAAAGGCGGCGGCCTCCACCTGCAGCACCGGCAGGCCCCGCGCGTCGGTGGGCGCCACCGAGACCCCGGGCAGGGCCTGGCGCAGACCCTCCATCAGCTGGCGGTTGAGCGCACCACCGCCGCACACCAGCAGTTCGCGCACCGCGCCCCCGTGGGCCCGCAGGGCGTCGGCTGCGGCGCGCACGGTGAAGGCGGCCAGGGTGGCCTGCACATCCACGGGCGGCAAGGCATCCAGATGCGCCAGCCGGGCCTGCAGCCAGGCCGGGTTGAACAGGTCGCGCCCTGTGCTTTTGGGCGGCGCCAGCGCCAACCAGGGCTCGGCCATCAGCGCGTCCAGCAGGGCCGTCTGCACCTGGCCCTGGCGACCCCAGCGGCCGTCCTCGTCGAAGGGTGCGCCGGTGTGCTGCAGGCACCAGTGATCGAGCAGGGCATTGCCCGGGCCGCAGTCAAAACCGCGCACCGACCCGTCGGCGTCCAGCAGGCTCAGGTTGGCAATCCCCCCGATGTTGAGCACGGCCACCGACTGGTCCGTCCGGCCAAACACCCCCTGGTGGAAGGCGGGCACCAGCGGCGCGCCTTGTCCGCCGGCGGCCACATCGCGGCTGCGGAAATCGGCCACCACGTCGATGCCGCACAGCTCGGCCAGCAAGGCGGGATTTTGCAGCTGCCAGGTGTAACCGGTGCCGTCGTGCGCGCCGGGCTGGTGCCGCACCGTCTGCCCATGGGCGCCCACTGCGGCCACCTGATCGGGCCGCAAGCCGGTTTGCCTCAGCAGGGTCTGCACCACCTGGGCATAGGCGCGGCTGAGTGCATTGCCGGCCAGGGCGGCGCGGTGCAGCTCGTTCTGGCCAGGTGACTGCAGCTCAAAAAGCTGCGCGCGCAGCTCGGGGGTGAAGGATTGGGCGGTGTGGGCCAGGACCTGCAGGCCACCCGCGGCATCAAAACGGGCCAGCACCCCATCGATGCCGTCCATCGAGGTGCCGGACATCAGGCCGATGGTGTGCACAGGCCGGCCTGGTGCAGGGGGCGGGACCAGCGCTTACTGAACCACGCTCTCGCGCATCTGCGTGGCTTGCGCCAGCTTGGCGCGGGCGGTGGCCGTGACGCGGTCAAACTCGGCGCGGGCCGCGGCCGGCAGCGGCGCTGCTTGTGCCTGGGCGATCACGCGCTGTGGATCGGTGTATTGGCCGTTGATGCGGAATTCAAAATGCAGGTGCGGGCCGGTGGCCCAGCCGGTGGCGCCCACCAGGCCCACGGTCTGGCCTTGCTGGACCGTCTGGCCCACGCGCACCATGATCTTGCTCAGGTGGGCGTACAGGGTGGAGTGACCATTGCCGTGGCGAATGATGACCACATTGCCGTAGCCGTTCTGGCGGCCGGCAAATTCGACCTGGCCGTCACCGATCGTCATGGCCGGCGTGCCCGTGGGGGCCGCGTAGTCCAGGCCACGGTGCACATGCTGGGTCTGGAAAATCGGGTGCACCCGCACGCCCAGACCGCTGGTCACGCGCGAATAGGCCATGGGCGAGGCCAGGTAGGTGCGCTTGAGGCTTTTGCCGTCGAGCGAGTAATAGCCGCCCTTGTTCTTGCCGGTTTCAAACCACACCGCCTGATAGGCCTTGTTGCCCAGGATGAACTCGGCGCTCAGCAGGCGGCCATCGCGGATGGGCTCGCCATCGGCTTCCAGCACCTCGTAGGCCACCGCAAAACGCGCGCCCTTGCGCACCGCGTGGTGGAAGTCGATCTGGGTCGAGAAGGCCTCGGCCATCTGGCGCACGATGCTGTCGGACAGGCGGGCCTCGTCGGTGGCGTCGTAGAGCGAGCGTTGCACGGTGCCACCGCCCAGGCGGATGCTGGCCTGCAGGGGCACGGTCTCCAGTCGGGACACCAGCTGACCGTCGGCGTCGCGGCGCACGGTCATGCGTTGGAACTCGTCGTCGGACTCGTTGCGCAACCAGCGCACGGTCAGGGATTTGAGCAGTTGGCGGCTGTTGGATTCGGCACTCACCGAACGGCCGGCGCGGGCCAGGGCCAGGCGCGCCACCGGGTCTTGGCGCATGAAGCGCACCGCCCCCGGATCCACCACGCCCAGCCGCGCCAGCAGCTTGTCGGGGTTGTCGTTGCCGGTGGTGATGTCGCTGCGCAGCAAGGTCAGGTCGTGCAGGTCCAGTGCGCCGGCTTGCGACTGCACATCGGCCACGGTGACCGGCTCGGTGACCATGCTGACGGGCAGTTTGGCAGCGTCGGGGCCCAGTTGCGAGACGGCAAACGCACCGCCAGCGCCCAGCAACAGCAGCGAGGCCATGCCCGCGCTCAGGTGCAGACCCCAGCGGCGCAGCATCAGCACCACGGGGCGCAGGTGGTGGGCCAGCGGGTGCTCGCTGTCGAGCCAGCTCAGCAGGCGCTGGGCGCCCAGCACCGCACGGCCGAGCACCAGCACCGCGAGGTACAGGGTGCGCACGAGCAGGGCCGTGGCTTGTTGGCGAAAAGAAGAGAACATGAATCGAATCTGGGGCAACGCGACCAGCCCCCAGGGGGCTGATCGACAAAAAACAAATCCAGGGCCACTAAAATGTGGCCAGGCATCCCGCGATTTTACCCCCCTTGCCCACCGATCACCTAGTGGAAACCCCAATGAACCCCTCTGCAAGCCCCTCAGCCCCCCTGTCCGACCGGGTTCAAGACGCCCTCCAGGTCACGCTGCGCGGCTGCGAGGAGCTCATCCCGCAAGAGGATTGGGTGCGCAAGCTGGTGCGTTCGGAGGCCACCGGGGTGCCGCTGCGCATCAAGCTGGGCCTGGACCCCACCGCCCCCGATATCCACATCGGGCACACGGTGGTGCTCAACAAAATGCGCCAGCTGCAGGACCTGGGGCACCAGGTGATTTTTCTGATCGGTGACTTCACCAGCCTGATCGGCGACCCCTCGGGCCGCAACAGCACGCGGCCGCCGCTGACCCCCGAGCAGATCAAGGCCAATGCCGAGACCTACTACCGACAGGCCAGCCTGGTGCTGGACCCGGAGCGGACCGAGATCCGCTACAACAGCGAATGGAGCCTGCCCCTGGGCTCGATGGGCATGATCCAGCTGGCGGCCAAATACACCGTGGCACGCATGATGGAGCGCAACGATTTCCATCAGCGCTTTCATGCCGGCACCCCCATCAGCGTGCACGAGTTTCTGTACCCGCTGATGCAGGGCTATGACTCGGTGGCCCTCAAGTCCGACCTGGAGCTGGGCGGCACCGACCAGAAGTTCAACCTGCTGATGGGCCGCCACCTGCAGGCCGAATACGGCCAGGAGCCCCAGTGCATCCTGACCATGCCGCTGCTCGAAGGGCTCGATGGCATCGACAAGATGTCCAAGAGCAAGAACAACTACATCGGCATCACCGAAGAGCCCAACAGCATGTTTGCCAAGGTGCTGTCGATCAGCGACACGCTGATGTGGCGTTGGTACACGCTGCTGTCCTTCCGCTCCTTGGCCGAGATCGAGGGCTTGCGCGCCGAGGTGGCCGCGGGCCGCAACCCCAAAGAGGTCAAGGTGATGCTGGCGCGCGAGCTGACCACGCGCTTTCACAGCGCCGCCGCCGCCGATGCCGCCGAGCAGGACTTCATCAACCGCAGCAAGGGCGGCATTCCGGACGAGATCCCCGAATGCACCTTGAGCGGCGCCCCCATGGGCGTGGCGGCCGTGCTCAAGGCCGCTGGCCTGGCGCCCTCGACGAGCGAGGCCAACCGCCTGATCGATGGCGGTGGCGTGCGCATCGATGGCACCGTGATCAGCGACCGGGGCCTGCGCCTGGACCCTGGCGTGATGGTGGTGCAGGTGGGCAAGCGCAAGTTCGCGCGCGTGACCCTGACCGCCTGAGCCGATCATGCGCCAGCCCAGCACCTGGATGACCCCGCAGCGCCTGTTGATGGCCTCGGTGCTGGTGGCCATCGTCACCATCGCGCTCAAGACCCTGGCCTGGTGGCTCACCGATTCGGTGGGCCTGCTG
>JBEBDJ010000037.1:0-8946 GCA_041157045.1 Pseudomonadota bacterium | reverse complement strand
GCATGCGGGGTGCGCAGCTGCTGCTGCGCCAACACCAGCACCGCATCGGGTTCGGCGGGTGCCAGGCGCCGCTGCAGGGCGCGCACAGCCCCCAGCAACTCCTCGTTGTGCACCGGCTTGGACAAAAAGAAGTCGGCCCCTGCCTCGTAGGCCGCCAGCCGGTCTTCAGGGGCGCTGTAGGCCGAGACCACCAGCAAGCCCATCGAGGGCTGCACGCTGCGCAGGTGGCGACAGATATCGAGCCCACTCTCGCCACTCAGGTGGATGTCGAGCACCGCCAGGTCGATGCGCCGCTGGCGGCCCACATCCTCCACCCCGCGCGCATCAAATGCGGCCGAGACCTCAAAACCATGGACCTGCATGAAGTCGACCATGGTCTCGCGCAGCGCCTCGTGGTCCTCGACGATCAGCACATGAAAGCCGTTCATGGCGCAAACTCCAGCTCAAACACCACCCAGTCGGCGCGGGGCCGCGACATGTGCAGGCGCACCCCGGTGCGCTCGCACAGCATGCGCACCAGGTAGAGCCCCAGACCCGAGCCCACCTTCTGGTGCGCGCCGGGGCCCCGGTAATATTTTTGATACAGCAGCGCCGGATCGAGCACGGTGTCGTGCGCCACCGCATTGCCCAGGGCCCAGCGGCCCCCCCCAGCGTCCAGGGCCGAGATCTGCAGTTGCATGGCGCTGTCGTTCACCCGGTACTTGAGCGCGTTGTCCAGCAAATTGCCCAGCAGGGTGCGCAGCCAGACCGGATCGGCCCGCACCGGCACCGCCTGCGCCGGCCACGCCACCTGCAGGGGCTGCATGGGCAGCATCTCCTGCACCAGCTGCCGGCTAAAGGCCACCAGATCAAGCGTGACGCCTTGCGCGGCCGGGGTTGGGTCTTCCAGGCGGTTGGCCTGCAGCACCCGCTCGATGAGCTGGTTGATGCCCTCCACCGCCTGCTGGCTGCGCTGCAGGCTGCGCTGCGCGGCCGGCTCGGGCGGCGGCCGCAACACCCCCAGCGACATCCGCACCACCGACAGCAAGGTGCGGATCTCGTGGGTGAGCATGTCCAGAAACGCCGACTGTTCCTGCCGGTTGCGCTCGCTGATCTGGTGCTTGAGCTGCAAGGTGAGCACCTGCTGCTCGGCCTCGCGGGCGCGGCGCCGAAAGGCCTTGACGTTCTGGTTGAGCAAGAGCGACACCGCCGCCGCCGTCATCAGGGCATGGACCAGGCTCAGGTACATGAAGACCGGCGAGGGCAACCAGCCCAGCATCAGCGGGGCCATCGACAGCACCAGCAGCGTCACCAGGGCCAGGTAGACCCAGAACATGCGCCGCGCATCGGCCGCCGCGGGCAGGCCGCGCCAGAACAAGGCCAGCGCCAGCATGCCCACCCCCACGATCACCAGCCAGGCATTCAGTCGCATGGCCAGCCCAGGGGACCACAGCAGGTTCAGGCCATTGAGCAGCGTCGCCAGCAGCAGGGCATCCAGGGCGCGGCGCAAGCCCAGGGAGCCAAAGCGGCGAAACAGGAATTGGCGATGGAACCAGCCGCCGCTGGCGGTGGTCAGGATGGTGGCCATGCTGGTGAAGTGGTTGACCAGCGCCGGCGACCCCGTCCACCACAGGCCGATCCAGCCGAGCGTGCCCAAGGCCAGGCCGATGGCGCAGACCACATAGGTGGCAAACAGCAGGTAGACCCCATCGTGGTGCTCGCGCCATAGCGAGAGGGTCCAGAGCAGCACCAGACCCATCACCCCCAGAAAAAGGCCCGAGACCAGTTGCACCGACTGGGTGGACGCCACGTAAGCGTGCAGGTCCAGCCACTGCACATGGCTGAGCAGCGCAGAGCTGGACGCCAGGCGCAGGTACAGCACATCGCCAGGCACCACCGCCCACTGAAAATTGGGCGCCGGATCGGGCAGCGTGCGCGCATCGTGCGGCCGCGTGTCGCCCTGGGCAAAGCGCTCATAGCCGCCATCTTTGAGGGGCACCCACACGTCGATCTCGTCCAGGTAGGCCGGCCGCACCCGCAGCACCTGCGGCACCCAGGCGTCGCCCTCCTGGATCTGCAGGCGCACCCACATGGCGCGATCGGTGTAGCCCAGCCCCTTCAGGCCGTCGTAGGCCTGCCAGGCCTGCGCGGGCAGGCCCTGGACCTGCGCCAGGTCGGCGCGGCCGGTGGTGTCCACCCAATGGTGCAGGATGGCCGCATGCGCCGCCCCCAGGCCCATGAGGCCAGCGGCCAGACCGGCCAGGGCCGCGCGCCAGAGGCGTTTTGCAAAGCCGCTCACCCAAGGGCTCCGGCGCCCAGCACCGGGCCTTGGCGCAGGCGCTGCACAAAGCTGGGCAGCTGCGCCGGCGACAGGCGTTGCACCTGGCCCAGCAGGCCGTGGTCCACCGCCCGCCCGTCCAACTGCGCGGCCAGCGTCTGCTGCAGGTGCCGCAGCAAATGGGCAGCCGTCAGGGCGTCGGCCAGGGCCCGGTGGGCGCGCCCTTCGTTGGGCAAATCGAGCCACTGCGACAGGGTGCCCAGCCGGTGGTTGGGCGCTTGCGGCAAGAGGCGGCGCGAGAGCAGCACGGTGCAGACAAAGGGCTGGTGCGCCATCACCCCCAGGCGGGCCAGCTCGGCCTGCCAGAACTGCCGGTCAAACGAGGCGTTGTGCGCCACCATGGGGCGCTCGCCCACAAAGCGCGCCGCCTCGCGCATGACCTGCTCGGACGAGGGGGCGGCGGCCAGCATGGCGTTGCTGATCCCGGTGAGCCGCTCGATAAAGGGCGGCACCGGCACGCCGGCGTTCATCAGGCTTTGGTAGCGATCCACCACCCGCCCGTCCTCCAGCAGCACCACCCCAATCTCGGTCGCCCGCGCGCCCTGCGCCGGCGTCGATCCGGTGGTCTCAAAATCGATCACGGCCATCTGCGACATGGCGCTAGGTTAACACCGCGGTGGTGGGCCAAGCTGGTGCCCGGCTCACCCGCCTGCACCTTGTGGAGGGCGTTTCGCAAGATGCCCGCCCGCTGCGCCGCCACGGCGCCCGCATACCGCCCCGTTTGCACCACATGGCGAACACGCCCTCTCGCAGACCAATAGGATGCGCTCCGATTCCGCCATGGCAGTCATCGACATGCTGAGCCAGGTGGTGGCGCTGATCATTGACGACGCCCAGCACGCCCTGACCAGCGAGGCGGGCGAGGTGGCGATGACCTCGCTGAAGTCGGCGCGTGACCAGATGAACCAGCCCGGCCAGGTGAACCTGATGCTGGTGATGTCGGGTTCCGACCGCGACAAGCTGTTGCGACTGGTGGTGAGCGCGGGGGCGCCGTTCTACGGCTCACAGATCCAGGCGCTGCCGCCGCTGGATACGGGTTTCATCGCCCATGTGGCGGGGCTGGTGGAGGCCCAGCGGTCCGATCTTGTGCCGGTGGACCGGGCTGCATTGCAGGCGGCGTTTGCCGACTTTGGCCACCGGCCGCAGTTCTTCATGGCGGCCATGGGCGAGGTGCTGAGCCCACTGTCCGGTCACAGCGGGCGCTTCGAACCGGCGTTGCAACGGGCGGCACAGGACCGACAGGCGCAGGATGAAGCGCAGATGGAGTCCGACTACCTGGGCCTCAAACCCACCGAGCAGGTGGTGCTGTGGCGCATGCTGGACCAGGGGCCGCGCTTTCGCCCGTACGACGCCGAGGCGCTGCGCTTCTACCGTGAGAAGCTGGGTCGCCCGGTGAGCGCACAACAGGCGCAGAAGGCCCTGGAGTCGCTGCGCGAGCGCACGCCTGCCCTGGTGTGGAAATCAGCGCACGGGGAGTACGCCGTGGAGGATGCGGCCATGCGCCGATGGTTTGAGGCCCGGATGGCGGCGGCCCAGTGGCCGCCCGCGTCGCCACAGGGCCGCTTGGCGCTGGACGAAGACTGAACGGCGCAAGACGGTCAGACCAACAACACCCCTCAAACGTCAATATTCCCCGCCCGCAAGGCATTGGCCTCGATGAAGTCGCGGCGCGGCTCGACTTCGTCGCCCATCAGCATGGTGAAGACGCGGTCGGCCTCGATGGCGTCGTCGATCTGCACCCGCAGCAGGCGGCGCACCGTGGGGTCCATGGTCGTCTCCCACAATTGCTCGGGGTTCATCTCGCCCAGGCCCTTGTAGCGCTGGCGCGCGGTGGTGCGCTCGGCCTCGGACATCAGCCATTGCATGGCCTGGCGGAAGTCGCCCACCTTGTCCTCGCGCTGGCGCTCGCCCTCGCCGCGCGTCACGCGCGCGCCCTCGCCCAGCAGGCCGCGGAAGGTCTCGGCGGCTTCGGCCAGGGCGGCGTAGTCGGCGCCGTGCACAAACTCCTGCGTCAGCAGGCTGCTCTTGATGTTGCCGTGGTGGCGGCGGCTGATGCGCAGGATCGGCTTGTCGGTGCGCGGGTCGTGCTCGGCGCTCACCTCGGCGGGCACGCCGTTGCTGCTCAGTTCGCGCAGCTTGGCCTGCAGGGCCGGCGCGCAGGCCTGCGCGGTCTCCAGGCTGTCCAGGTTCAGGGCCACGCCGTCGGCAATCGCGCGCAGCGCCTCGGCGTCCATAAAGCCCGACAGGCGGGCAATCACCGCCTCGGCCACCTGGTGCTTGTGCGCCAGCGCCTCCAGGGTCGGGCCGCTGAGCACCTGCGAGGCCGCGCCCCCGGTGTGCACCACCGCGTCCTTGAGCGCCACCCGCAGCAAAAAGCCGTCCAGGGCCGCCGCGTCCTTGAGGTAGAGCTCTTCCTTGCCGTTCTTGACCTTGTACAGCGGCGGCTGCGCAATGTAGATGTGGCCGCGCTCGACCAGCTCGGGCATCTGGCGGTAGAAGAAGGTCAGCAGCAGGGTGCGGATGTGCGCGCCGTCCACGTCCGCGTCGGTCATGATGATGATGCGGTGGTAGCGCAGCTTGTCGGGGTTGAAGTCGTCGGCCCCGCTCTTGCCGCTGTCGTCACCGGCCTTGCCGATGCCGGTGCCCAGCGCGGTGATCAGGGTGATGATTTCGTTGGACGAGAGCAGCTTTTCGTAGCGGGCTTTCTCGACGTTCAGGATCTTGCCGCGCAGCGGCAGGATGGCCTGGAACTTGCGGTCGCGCCCTTGCTTGGCCGAGCCGCCGGCGGAGTCGCCCTCGACGATGTAGATCTCGCACAGCGCCGGGTCTTTTTCCTGGCAGTCGGCCAGCTTGCCCGGCAGGCCCATGCCGTCAAGCACGCCCTTGCGGCGCGTCATCTCGCGCGCCTTGCGCGCCGCCTCGCGGGCCCGCGCGGCCTCGACGATCTTGCCGCAAATGATCTTGGCGTCCTGCGGGCGCTCTTCCAGGTACTCGGCCAGCGCCTTCGAGACGATGTCTTCCACCGGCGCGCGCACCTCGCTCGAGACCAGCTTGTCCTTGGTCTGGCTCGAGAACTTGGGCTCGGGCACCTTCACCGACAGCACGCAGCACAGGCCTTCGCGCATGTCGTCGCCGCTGATCTCGACCTTGGCTTTTTTGGCCAGCTCGTTTTGCTCGATGTACTTGCTGATCACCCGCGTCATGGCCGCGCGCAGACCCGTCAGGTGGGTGCCGCCATCGCGCTGCGGGATGTTGTTGGTAAAGCACAGCACCGACTCGTTGTAGCCGTCGTTCCACTGCATGGCCACCTCGACACCGATCTCGGTGCCGGGGATGCCGCCATAGCTGTCGGCCGGCCGCGCGCCGGTGGCGTGGAAGGCGTTGGGGTGCAGCACTTTTTTGTTGGCGTTGATAAAGCGCACAAAGCCCATCACGCCGCCCGCGCCCGAGAAGTCGTCTTCCTTGCCGCTGCGCTCGTCCTTGAGGCGGATGCGCACGCCGTTGTTCAGAAAGGACAGCTCGCGCAGGCGCTTGGCCAGGATCTCGTAGTGGAAATCGTGGTTCTGCTGGAAGATGTCGGTGTCGGGCAGGAAATGCACCTCGGTGCCGCGCTTGTCGGTCGTGCCGGTCACGCGCATGGGCGAGACCTCCACGCCCCCCACCTGCTCGAGCAGGCGGTTTTGCACCACGCCGCGCGAAAACTCCAGCGCATGCACCTGGCCGTCGCGGCGCACCGTCAGGTGCAGCCATTTGGACAGCGCGTTCACGCACGAGACGCCCACGCCGTGCAGGCCGCCCGAGACCTTGTAGCTGTTCTGGTTGAACTTGCCGCCCGCGTGCAGCTCGGTGAGCGCGATCTCGGCGGCGCTGCGCCGGGGCTCGTGCTTGTCGTCCATCTTCACCCCGGTCGGGATGCCGCGCCCGTTGTCGGTCACGCTGATCGAGTTGTCGCTGTGGATGGTCACGACGATGTCGTCGCAATGCCCGGCCAGCGCCTCGTCGATGGAGTTGTCGACCACCTCGAACACCAGGTGGTGCAGACCGGTGCCGTCCGAGGTGTCACCGATGTACATGCCCGGGCGCTTGCGCACCGCTTCCAGCCCTTCAAGGATCTGGATGGCGTCGCTGCCGTAGTCGCCCGCGGGGGGCGTGGGCAAGGCGTTGGACTCGGGCAGTTGGGGATCGCTCATGGTGTTTTCTGGTATCGCTTCAAACGCCAGACCCGCCATCGCGGGTCCGGTGGGTGCCGGGGCCCCAGGCCCGCGGCATTTGGCGGCTTGCCGGGCAAGCCGGCGGGGGTCAGATGCGCATCGGCATCACCACGTACTTGAACTGGTCGTCGTCGGGGATGGTGATCAGCGCCGAGCTGTTGGCGTCGGCCAGGTCGATGCGCACCATGTCCTGCGACATATTGGTCAGCACATCGATCAGGTAGGTCACGTTGAAGCCGATCTCGATGCTGTCGCCACCGTAGTCGATGTCGAGCTCGTCGACCGCCTCTTCCTGCTCGGCGTTGGTCGAGGCCACGCGCAGCGTGCCCGGGTCGAGGTTCAGGCGCACGCCCTTGAACTTCTCGCTCGTCAGGATGGCCGCGCGCTGCAAGGTGGCCAGCAGCGGCACGCGCCCCAGCGTCAGGTTGTTGCGGTGGCCCTTGGGGATGACGCGGTTGTAGTCGGGGAACTTGCCCTCGACCAGCTTGGTCACGAACTCCATGCCGTCAAAGCTGAACTTGGCCTGGTTGTTGGCAAAGCGCATCTCGATGGCGCCCTCGGCGTCCGACAACAGGCGCTGCAGCTCGAGCACCGTCTTGCGCGGCAGGATCACCTCTTGTTTGCTCGGCACCTCGGTGTCGAGCGTGGCGCTGGCAAAGGCCAGGCGGTGGCCGTCGGTGGCCACCAGGCTCAGGCGCTTGCCCTCGGCCACGAACAAAATGCCATTGAGGTAGTAGCGGATGTCGTGCACCGCCATCGCAAACGAGACCTGGCCCAGCAAGGCCTTGAGGGTTTTTTGCGGCACGCTGAAGGACGGCCCGAAACTGGCCGCTTCCTGCACCAGCGGGAAGTCCTCGGCCGGCAGGCTCGCCAGCGTGAACTTGGACTTGCCGCCCTTGAGCACCAGGCGCGACTGCTGCGACTCCAGGCTCACGGTCTGGTCCGAGGGCAGGGTGCGCAGGATGTCGATCATCTTGCGCGCGCCCACGGTGGTGGTGAAGTCGCCATCGTCGCCGCCGAGCTCGGCGGTGGTGCGGATCTGGATCTCCAGGTCGCTGGTGGTCAGCTGCAAGGCCCGACCCGTTTTGCGGATCAGCACATTGGCCAGCACCGGCAAGGTGTGGCGCCGCTCGACGATGCCGGCCACGGATTGCAGCACCGACAGCAACTGCTCTTGGGAGGCCTTCAGAACGATCATGGTCTACCTCTGTGTAGGGATCTTGCCGGCGCGCCGCACCGCGGGCACGCATCGGTCATCAGCACGCATTTTCCATCTTTTTTCCTCATTTTGATGACGGCCTGCATCTTTGGTGACGCCTGCCCATCATCCCTTGAGGGTTTGCTCCAGCACGTGCAATTGCTGGTTCAATTCGGTCAACTGCTGGCGCTCGCCCGCGATTTTTCGCACCGCGTGCAGCACCGTGGTGTGGTCGCGCCCGCCAAACAGCTCGCCGATCTCGGGCAGGCTTTTTTGCGTCAGCTCCTTGGCCAGGTACATCGCGATCTGGCGCGGCCGCGCAATGCTGGCCGGGCGCTTCTTGGAGTACATGTCGGCGACCTTGATCTTGTAGTAGTCGGCCACCGTTTTCTGGATGTTCTCGACACTGATCTGCCGGTTCTGGATCGACAGCAGATCGCGCAGCGCCTCGCGCGCCAGCTGGATCGAGATCTCTTTCTGGTTGAAGCGCGAATAGGCCAGGATCTTGCGCAGCGCGCCCTCGAGCTCGCGCACGTTCGAGCGCACGTTCTTGGCCACAAAGAAGGCGACCTCTTCGGGCATCTCGCTGCCCTCGCTGATCGCCTTGTTGATCAGGATCGCCACCCGCATCTCCAGCTCGGGCGGCTCGATGGCCACCGTCAGCCCCGAATCAAAGCGCGAGACCAGGCGCTCATGGATGTCGGTCAGCCCCTTGGGATAGGTGTCGCTGGTCATCACGATGTGGCTTTTTTTGGCCAGCAGCGCCTCGAAGGCGTTGAAGAACTCCTCCTGGGTGCGGTCCTTGTTGGCAAAGAACTGCACATCGTCGATCAGCAGCAAATCGAGCGAGTGATAGCGCTCTTTGAACTCGTCAAAGGTCTTGCGCTGATAGGCCTTGACCACATCCGAGACAAATTGCTCGGCGTGAATGTAGAGAACTTTGGCATCGGGGCGATCGGCCAGCAGCCGGTTGCCGATGGCGTGCATCAGGTGGGTCTTGCCCAGGCCCACGCCGCCGTAGATGAAGAGCGGGTTGTACAGCTGTCCGGGCGAGCCGGCCACATGCATGGCCGCTGCGCGCGCCATGCGGTTGGCCGAGCCCTCCACCAGGGTGTCAAAGGTGAGGGCGCTGTTGAGGCGGTGGCGCGCGCCCACACCGCCCGGCTCGTCGGCGGCGGGCATGGCTTCGGGGGCCTCGGCCACAGGGGCAGCAGCGCGCG
>JBEBDJ010000036.1:0-9874 GCA_041157045.1 Pseudomonadota bacterium | reverse complement strand
AATACGTGTCGGGTCTGGTCACTTCTGGCGAGCGTTACAACAAGGTCGTTGACATCTGGGGCAAAGCGGGCGATGCCGTGTCCAAGGTCATGATGGACCAACTCCGCAAAGAGAAAACCACCGACCGTCATGGCAAAGTGGTTGAGCAAGAGTCCTTCAACTCCATCTACATGATGGCTGACTCGGGTGCTCGCGGTTCTGCTGCGCAAATTCGTCAGTTGGCCGGTATGCGTGGCCTGATGGCCAAGCCAGACGGCTCCATCATTGAGACCCCCATTACGGCCAACTTCCGTGAAGGCCTGAATGTGCTGCAGTACTTCATCTCCACACACGGTGCCCGTAAAGGTTTGGCCGATACGGCTTTGAAGACAGCCAACTCCGGTTACTTGACACGTCGCTTGGTTGACGTGACGCAAGACTTGGTGGTGACTGAGCTTGATTGCGGCACCAGCGAAGGTTCGCAAATGCGCGCCATCGTTGAAGGCGGTGAAGTGATTGAATCCTTGCGCGATCGCGTCTTGGGCCGCACTTTGGCCGACGATGTGTTGCACCCTGAGTCACGCGAAGTGGTGGCCACGTCCGGCACTTTGCTGGACGAAGACATGATTGAAATCTTCGAAGCTGAAGGCGTTGACGAAGTCAAAGTTCGCACTGCGCTGACATGTGCCACACGCTTTGGTTTGTGCGCTAAGTGCTATGGCCGCGATTTGGGCCGTGGTGGTTTGGTCAACAACGGCGAAGCTGTTGGTGTGATTGCTGCGCAATCCATCGGCGAGCCAGGCACACAGTTGACCATGCGTACCTTCCACATTGGTGGTGCAGCGTCACGTGCTTCTGTGGCTTCCAGTGTGGAAGCCAAGTCCAATGGTTTGATTGGTTTTAACGCCACCATGCGTTATGTGACCAACACCAAGGGCGAGTTGGTGGTCATTTCTCGTTCCGGCGAAATCGTCATTCATGATGAACACGGCCGTGAGCGTGAGCGCCACAAGGTGCCTTACGGTGCCATCCTGTCGATCAAGGCCGACCAGCAGATCAAGGCCGGCACCGTCCTGGCCAACTGGGACCCGCTGACGCGCCCCATCATCACGGAGTTCGCCGGCAAGGTGGCCTTCGAGAACGTGGAAGAGGGCGTCACCGTGGCCAAGCAGGTCGACGAGGTCACGGGCCTGTCGACCCTGGTCGTGATCGATCCCAAGCGCCGCGGCTCGGCCAAGGTCGTGCGTCCCCAGGTCAAGCTGATCGACGCTTCCGGCAAGGAAGTCAAGATCCCCGGCACCGACCACTCCGTGACCATCGGCTTCCCGGTGGGCGCGCTGGTGCAGGTGCGCGACGGCCAGGACGTGGGCCCCGGCGAGGTGCTGGCGCGCATTCCGGTCGAAGGCCAGAAGACGCGAGACATCACCGGCGGTCTGCCGCGGGTGGCCGAGCTGTTCGAAGCCCGCTCGCCAAAGGACAAGGGCGTGCTGGCCGAAATCACCGGCACGGTGTCGTTCGGCAAAGAGACCAAGGGCAAGGTGCGCCTGCAGATCACCGATCCGGACGGCAAGGTCTGGGAAGAGCTGGTGCCCAAGGAGAAGAACATCCTGGTGCACGAAGGCCAGGTGGTCAACAAGGGCGAGAGCATCGTCGACGGTCCGGCCGATCCGCAGGACATCCTGCGCCTGCTGGGCATCGAAGAGCTGGCCCGCTACATCGTCGACGAGGTGCAGGACGTCTACCGCCTCCAGGGTGTGAAGATCAACGACAAGCACATCGAGGTGATCGTTCGCCAGATGCTGCGTCGCGTTGTGATCGAGAACACGGGCGAGTCGAGCTACATCGCGGGCGAACAGGTCGAGCGTTCGGAGCTGCTCAATGCCAACGAGGCCTTGATGGCCGACGGCAAGATCCCGGCGACCTACAGCAACCTGTTGCTCGGCATCACCAAGGCCTCCTTGTCGACCGACTCCTTCATCTCGGCGGCGTCGTTCCAGGAGACGACCCGCGTGCTCACCGAAGCGGCCATCATGGGCAAGCGCGACGAGCTGCGTGGTCTGAAGGAAAACGTCATCGTGGGTCGCCTGATCCCCGCTGGCTCTGGTCTGGCCTATCACCAGGCGCGCAAGGAGAAGGACGCGATGGACGACGCCGAGCGCCGCGCCATTGCCGAAGCCGAAGAAGCCGATCTGGCCGCACAGCGTGCGACCCAGGGTGAGGCCGAAGCCGGCGAAAACGCCTGAACCGCTCTCTGGTGACCACCGGCCCCGCGCCCCTTCTCTGGCAGGTGCTGCTGCAAGTCAGCGGCCTGCTGCAGGAGGTGCAGCGGGGCCGTTCGCTTTCCGGGCTGATCGAGCAGGTGCCCGCGCCCCTGCGCGGCGCCACGCTGGCGCTGGTGCACGAGGCGCTGCGCCATTGGGGCACGGCCCGCCAGTTGCAGGCGCTGCTGACGCCGCGCGCCCCGGCGCCCCCTGCGCGCGCCTTGTTGCAGACGGCGCTGGCCCTGGCCTGTGCCCAACGCCCCGGCGCCCTTGAGCAACCCCTCTACCCCCCGCACACCCTGGTCAGCCAGGGGGTGGAGGGGGCGCGGCGTTCGCCGCGCACCGCCGCCCTCGCTGGCCTGATCAACGCCTGTTTGCGCCGCTTTGAGCGCGAGCGGGAGGCCTTGCTGGCACAAGCCCTGGCGCACCCCGAGGGGCGCTGGAACCACCCCGACTGGTGGGTCGAGCGCCTGCGGCGCGACCATCCCGAACACTGGGAACGCGTGCTGCAAAGCGCTCAGCAGCGCGCCCCGCTGACCTTGCGCGCCCAACGGCCACGCATGACGCGTGAGGCCTTGCAGGCGCAGTTGCAAGCGGCTGGCCATGCCAGCACCCCGGTGGGGCAGGACGGCCTGGTGCTGGCCGCGCCCACCCCGGTGACCCAGCTGCCTGGCTATGCCGAGGGGTGGTTTGCGGTTCAGGACGCGGGCGCCCAGCTGGCCGCGCCCCTGTTGTTGCAGGGCCTGACCGAGCGGCCCGGGCTGCGCGTGCTGGACGCCTGCGCGGCCCCTGGCGGCAAAACCACCCACCTGCTGGCGCTGGCGCCCGAGGCCGATGTCACGGCCCTGGAGGTGGACGCGGCGCGCACCGAGCGCATCCACCAGAACCTGGCCCGGCTGGGCGTGCAGGCACGGGTGCGCTGTGCCGATGCGGCCGAGCCCGAGGCCTGGTGGGACGGCCAGCTGTTTGACGCCATCTTGCTGGACGCACCGTGCACCGCTTCGGGCATCGTGCGGCGCCACCCCGATGTGCGCTGGCTGCGCCGGCCCGGCGACAGCGCCCAGCTGGCGCACACCCAATTGCGCTTGCTGCAGGCCTTGTGGCCCCTGCTCAAACCGGGCGGGCGGCTGCTGTACTGCACCTGTTCGGTGTTCCAGGCCGAGGGGCCGGCGGTGGTCCAAGCGTTTCTTGCACACAACACCGACGCCGCAATCGCGGGGCCTTCGGGCAATTTGATCCCGGGCATCGCGCCCGATCCGGCCTGGGTCGGGGACAATTGGACGGGTGAGCACGACGGGTTTTATTACGCACGGCTGGACAAGCGCACCCTTTGAGGGGGTGGGCGCTGGCCTGCGCCCATCCCGCAGCCTGTTGCGCGGGATGCTGTGGCTGCTGTGCGCCTTGCTGCTGGGCTGGAGCGCTGCGCGGGCCCAGACCCCGGCCCATCCGTCGGTGCTGGAGATGGCCGAGTTTCGCACCGAGCGCAGCGACACCCAGTGGCTGGTTCACGCCCAGCTCAAGCTGGAACTGGGCTCCACCCTGGAGGAGGCCTTGCAAAAAGGCCTGGCCATTCACTTTGTGGCCGAAACCGAAGTCCTGCGCGAACGCTGGTACTGGACCGACCGCAAGGTGGCCAGCGCGTCGCGCCACTACCGACTGGCGTTCCAGCCGCTCACGCGGCGCTGGCGCCTGCATGTCTCGGCCCAGCCCCTGACCGATGCGGTGTTGTCGTCGGGTCTGGCACAAACCTACGACAGCCTGGCACAGGCGGTGCAGGTCATGTCCCGGCAAAGCCAGTGGCCGGTGGCCGAGCTGTCGGCCCTGGAGCCGGGCGCGCGCCACCTGCTGCGCTACCGCTTCCGGCTCGACACCAGCCAGCTGCCACGCCCTTTCCAGATCGCGTCGGGCAACAATGCCGAATGGGCCTTGAGCGTGGGCCAAGAGCAGCGCTGGACCCCCGAGGCGGTGCGCTGAGCCATGCGCCACTTCGACCGCCTGACCGCCAGACTCAAGCCCTCGGGCAGCGCGCGCTGGCTGTTCGCCCTGGGCAGCCTGTCGCTGGCCGCCTTGGGCGTGGGCCTCTTGGTGCTGCTGACCCAGGCCACGGGCAACCGCGAGCGCTACAACCAGAACTTTGAGTGGCTGCTGCTGGTCAACGCAGTGGTCGCCCTGGGCCTGGGCCTGACGATTGCCCTGGGCGTGGTGCGGCTGGTGCTGCGCTGGCGCCGGGGCCAGTTTGGCGCACGCCTCTTGTTCAAGCTGGCGGCCATCTTTGGCCTGGTCGGCATCGTGCCCGGGCTGCTCATCTATGTGGTGTCCTACCAGTTCGTGTCGCGTTCCATCGAGAGCTGGTTCGATGTGCAGGTCGAAGGCGCCCTCACGGCGGGCCTGGACCTGGGGCGGTCGACCATTGATACCTTGTCGATGGACCTGGGCAAGCAGGCCCGTGCCGCGGCCAGCCAGGTCGCACAGGAGCCCGCCAGCCTGGCGGGCCTGACCCTCGAGCGAGTACGCGAACAACTGGGCCTGAGCGATGCGGTGCTCTGGACCGCCTCGGGCCGCCTGATCGCCGGGGCTGGCCAGTCGCGTTTTGCGTTGCGTGCCGTCATGCCCAGCCCCCAGCAGCAGCGTGAGGCCCGCGCCAACGGCATGCTGGTCTGGTCCGAGGGGCTGGAGGAGGGGGCCGAAGTGGGCCGGGGGGCGCGTTTGCGCGCACTGGTGTGGGTGCCGCAGATGCGGCTGTCGCTGGACGAGGAGGCGCAGCTGCTGATGCTCACCCAGGAGTTGCCGCCCACCCTGGTGGCCAACGCCCTGCAGGTGCAGGTGGTCAACCGCGAGTACCAGGAGCGCGCCTTGGCCCGCGATGGCTTGCGGCGCATGTACATCGCCACCCTGACCCTGACCCTGTTCATGGCCGTGCTGGGCGCCATCTTGCTGGCGGTGTTGCTGGGCAACCAGCTGGCGCGCCCGCTGCTGGTGCTGGCCCACGGCATGCGCCAGGTGGCCGCGGGCGACCTGACGCCCAAGCTCACCCTGTCGGGGCGGGACGAACTGGGCGGCTTGACGCGATCGTTTGCCGACATGACGCAGCAGCTGTCGGACGCGCGCAGCGCGGCCCTGCGCAACCTGCAGCAGCTGGAGGCCGCACGCGGCAGCCTGCAGACGATTCTGGACAACCTGACCGCGGGCGTGATGGTGCTCGATGCGCAGGGCATCATCCGCAGCGCCAACCCCGGCGCCACCCGCATCCTGCGGGTGCCGGTGGCCGCGCACGAGGGCCAGGCGCTGGCCTCGCTGCCGGGCCTGGCCGACTGGGCGCAGAAGGTGCAGGCCGAGTTTGACCAGCTGGTGGCAGGCCGCATTGCGCACGATGCCGATCACTGGCAGCAGGCCTTTGATATCCACGCCAGCGGCCAGGGCCTGCAGGAGACCAAGGTCACCCTGCTGGCGCGCGGCGCGCCCTTGCCCGAGGGCTCGCGCCTGCTGGTGTTTGACGACATCTCCGAGATCGTGTCGGCGCAGCGCGCGCAGGCCTGGGGCGAGGTGGCACGGCGCCTGGCGCACGAAATCAAAAACCCGCTCACCCCGATCCAGCTTTCGGCCGAGCGCTTGCAGCTCAAACTGGCGCCGCATCTGCAAGCGACCGAAGCCGCCATCCTGGTCAAATCGGTGCGCACCATTGTCGACCAGGTCGATGCCATGAAGCGCCTGGTCAACGAGTTCCGCGACTACGCCCGGCTGCCAACCGCCGATCTGGTGCCGCTTGACCTCAATGCCCTGGTGGGCGATGTGATGGGCCTGTATGCGCAGGACCAGCCCCTGACCCAGCGCGACGGCGAGATGCTGCTGGCCGCCCGCGTGCCGGTGCGGGTGCAGCTGGACCCGGCCTGCCCGTTCATTCGTGGCGATGCGCAGCAGCTGCGCCAGGTGGTGCACAACCTGCTGCAAAACGCCCAGGATGCCTGCGAGATGCCGCCAGCGGGTGAGGCCGTCCCGCGTGAAGGGGCGCCCTGTGTGTGGCTGCGCACCGAATGGCAGCCGCAGCGCCAGCGGGTGCGCCTGACCATCAGCGACAGCGGCCCCGGCTTTGCGCCGCACATCCTGCAGCGGGCCTTCGAGCCCTATGTGACCACCAAGGCCAAGGGCACGGGCCTGGGCTTGGCGGTGGTCAAGAAAATCATCGACGAGCACGGTGCGCGCATCGAACTGAGCAACCTGCTCGATGGCGATCAAGTGCGCGGGGCACAAGTCTCGCTATCATTCACAGCAGTGCCCCAGGCAATCGCCTGAGGCCCATCCAACGATTCACAGCGCAACGGCGGATCATGGCAAACATCTTGGTGGTGGACGACGAGCTGGGCATACGCGATTTGCTCTCGGAGATTCTGTTCGACGAGGGGCATCAGGTGGACCTGGCCGAAAACGCCGCGCAGGCGCGCTTGTCGCGCCAGCGCCAGCGACCTGATCTGGTGTTGCTGGACATCTGGATGCCCGACACCGACGGCGTGAGCCTGCTCAAGGAGTGGGCCGCCAACGGCCAGCTCGACATGCCGGTGATCATGATGAGTGGCCATGCCACCATCGATACCGCGGTGGACGCGGTGCGCATCGGGGCCATGGCCTTTCTGGAAAAGCCCATCACCATGCAGAAGCTGCTCAAGGCCGTGAGCGATGGCCTGGCGCGGCAAGCCCCACCCACCGCTCAGGCGGCGCCGGCCCCCGCGCCGGTGGCCAGCGGGGCGATGGGCGGCGCGGCAACGGTGCCCCCGCCGGCGCCGGTGCCTGCGGCCATGTCCGACGAGCAGAGCTTTGACCTGGACCGCCCGCTGCGCGATGCCCGCGATGCCTTCGAGAAGGCCTACTTCGAATACCACCTGTCCAAGGAAGGCGGCTCGATGACGCGTGTGGCCGAGAAGACTGGCCTGGAGCGCACCCACCTGTACCGAAAGCTCAAGCAGCTGGGCGTGGACCTGAGCCGCGGCAAGCGCGGCGCCTGAGGGGGCTGGTCATGTGCGCGGCCTGTCGGCTTGGCCTGTGGGCCTGTTTGGCTGCCGGGACCCGCGCATGATGTTGTGGCGCGATCTTCAGGCCCTGTGGCCCCATCTGTCCCCACACCGGCGCCGCACCTTGTGGTGGGTGCTGGGGCTGATGCTGCTGGGCGCCCTGGCCGAGCTGGTGTCCATGGGCGCCATCGTGCCCTTCATCACCACCCTGGTGGATCCGCAACGTGCCCAGGCCCTGCCGGTGCTGGCCTCCCTGATGCGCGCACTCGACATCCCGCCGGCGCAGTTTCCGGTGTGGATGAGTCTGGGCTTTGGGCTGGTGGTGGTGGTGGCGGCCCTGATCCGATTGGTGCTGCTTTGGGCGTCCAATCGACTCGTCTATGGCCTGGGGCATGACCTGAGCGTGGCGGTCTACGGCAAGACCTTGCGGTGGCCCTATGACGAGCACACCCGGCGCAACAGCAGCGAGATCCTGGGGGGCGTGATCAAGACGCAGCAGATCAGCCACCTCTACCTCATGCCCCTGATGAGCGCACTGGTGTCGCTCGTGCTCTCGAGCGGCATTTTGGTGATGTTGCTGTGGATCGATACCTGGGTCGCCTTGACCGGTGCGCTGCTGTTCGCCCTGAGCTATCTGGCCATGGCCTTGACCCTGCGCAAACGCATGTCGGTGCACGGCACGGTGGTCGCCAGGGCCAGTGACCAACGCTTGCAAGAGATGCAGGAGGGCTTGGGCGGTATCCGCGAGGTCATCCTGGGCGGGCTGGCGCCTGCGCACAGCCTGCGCTTTGAAGCCATTGACCGGGTGCTGTCGCGTTCGCAGGCGAGCCAGGCCTTTCTGGCGGTCAGCCCACGCTTTGCCGTGGAGGGCGTGGGTTTGCTGATCATTGCCTTGTTCGCGGTGCATGCGGCCGGCCGTGGCGATGGCCTCAACCAGCTGCTGCCGGTACTGGGCGCGTTGGGCCTGGGGGCCCAAAAACTGATGCCGCTGGTGCAGCTGGTGTATGCGGGCTGGGTGGCGGTCACGACGCACCGCGCGTCCCTGCACGATGTGCTGGCCTTGCTGGAGGCCCCCGATCCGGGGCCGCCGAGCCCCCTGCCGCCGCTGCCGTTTGCCCGCGCCATCCAACTCGAGGGGGTGGGGTTTGCCTACCGCAGCGCGCCCGAACAGCCGGTGCTGTCGCAGCTAGATCTGGCGCTGCCCAAGGGCGCGCGCATTGGCATCACGGGCACCACCGGTGGCGGCAAGAGCACCCTGGTCGATTTGATCATGGGCCTGCTGCAGCCCACCGAGGGCACGATCCGTATCGACGACCAGGCCCTGGACAGCCCGGCCGCGATTGCCGCCTGGCAACAGCAGATCGCGCATGTGCCGCAATCGATCTACCTGAGCGACGCCAGCGTGGCCGAGAACATTGCCCTGGGCCGTGCCAGCGGCGAGCCCATCGACTGGGCGCGCTTGCGGCAAGCTGCCGACATTGCGCAGTTGGGCCCGGTCCTGGCACAACTGCCGCAGGGCTTTGACACGCCTGTGGGCGAGCGCGGCGTGCGGCTGTCGGGCGGACAGCGCCAGCGCCTGGGCATTGCCCGCGCCCTGTACCGGCAATCCCAGGTGCTGGTGCTGGACGAGGCCACCAGCGCCCTCGACACCGAGACCGAGCGCCTGGTGATGGACGGCATCTACCGCCATTGCACCGGCATGACCTTGCTGATCATCGCGCACCGCCTGAGCACCCTCGCGGCCTGCAACCTGTTGATCCGCGTGGACCAGGGCCGCTGTGAACTCACGCGCCCGGTGCCCGCCTGACCTTTTTAGCGCCCAAAACCCATGTCGCTCAAGCAAACCATTCGACCATGGCTCAACCGCTGGGGGGTGGACCTGGTCGCCCACCATCCGTCGGTGGGGCGTGCGGCCCTGCATTGGGCCAAGCCCCCTGTGGACCCAGCCGCCCCACCGCTGGTGGCCGCTGGCAAGAACCCGGTGCCGGTGCACCAGATCTACATCACCGATGACGGCGGGCGCGAGCTGCCACCGTTTCTGCGCATGGCCACCGCGACCGTGGCGCCCAGCATTCCACGCGCGGAGCACCGCATCCACACCCGGTCGGACCTGCGCGAGTGGATCGCCAGTGAGTATGGCCTTGCCATGCAGCGCGCATTCGACAAGCTGCGGCCCTACGCCTACCAGGCGGATCTGGCGCGTTACCTGTTGCTGTACCGCTTGGGAGGCTGGTACTTTGACATCTCGATCCGCCTGATGATGGCGTTTGATGTGCCCCCCGAGGTGGATCTGGTGGTGTTTGCCGAAAACCCGGCGCACAGCGGCATGTCCTATGGTTGCAACAACGCCATCATCTATGCCCGAGCGGGCAGCCCGGTGCTGGCGCAGACCATCGAGACCTGCTATCGCAACATCCAGCGCGAGCATTATGGCAAAAACCCGCTGTACCCCACCGGGCCGGCCTGCCTGGGCCGCGCCGTGGCCCAGCACGACGAAGACCTGCAGATCATCCTGGGGGTGTTCACCGACCTGACCCCGGCCTTCGAGCGCAAGACCAAGGGCTTTGTCTTGCCCGACGGCCAGCTGTTTGCGCTGTACAAGCCCAACAATGGCGCAGGCCGTCTGTCGGA
>JBEBDJ010000035.1:0-3919 GCA_041157045.1 Pseudomonadota bacterium | reverse complement strand
TGCACAGGCGCTGGCCACCCCGGATCACTACACGTCCACCGCAGGCTCGCGGCTCACCGACATTCCGGATCCCTTGCACCGCAGCCTGGTGCGCAAGATTCGCGAGAACGCCGATGCGCATGGCCTCACGGCCTTCGATATCGAAGACGACCGTCAGGGCATCGCGCATGTGGTGGGCCCAGAGCAGGGCCTCACCCAGCCCGGCATCACGCTGGTGTGCGGCGACTCGCACACCTCCACGCACGGTGCGTTTGGCGCGCTGGCGCACGGCATCGGCACCTCCGAGGTCGAGCATGTGATGGCCACCCAGACCCTGCTGGCCAAGAAGGCGCGCAATATGCGCGTGGTGGTCGAGGGGCAGGTGGCCAAGGGCGTGACCGCCAAGGACATCGTGCTGGCCATCATCGGCCGCATTGGCACCGCCGGCGGCACGGGCTACACCATCGAATTTGCCGGCAGCGCCATCCGCGCCCTGTCCATGGAAGGCCGCATGACGGTCTGCAACATGGCCATCGAAGCGGGGGCCCGTGCCGGCCTGGTGGCGGTGGACGACAAGACCATCGAGTACGTCAAAGGCCGCCTGCTGGCCCCCACCGGGGTGGAGTGGGACCAGGCCGTGGCCTATTGGAAGACCTTGCACTCGGACCCCGATGCCGCCTTCGACGCGGTGGTCGAGCTCGACGCCACGCGCATCGTGCCGCAAGTCACCTGGGGCACCTCGCCCGAGATGGTGCTGGGCATTGACGACCGCGTGCCCGATCCCGACAAGGAAAAGGACGACGTCAAGCGCGGCGCCATCGAGCGCGCGCTGACCTACATGGGCCTGGAGCCGGGCAAGCCGATGAACGACATCGCCATCGACAAGGTCTTCATTGGCTCGTGCACCAACAGCCGCATCGAGGACATGCGCGAGGCCGCAGCGGTGGTCAGCCGCCTGGGCCAGAAAGTGGCGCGCAACGTCAAGCTGGCCATGGTGGTGCCCGGTTCGGGCCTCGTCAAAGAGCAGGCCGAGCGCGAGGGGCTGGACAAGATTTTCAAGGCCGCTGGCTTTGAGTGGCGCGAACCCGGCTGCTCGATGTGCCTGGCCATGAACGCCGACCGCCTCGAGCCCGGTGAGCGCTGCGCCAGCACCAGCAACCGCAACTTCGAAGGGCGCCAGGGCGCCGGCGGACGCACCCACCTGGTGAGCCCGGCCATGGCCGCGGCGGCCGCCGTCCACGGCCATTTTGTCGACGTTCGCAAATTCGCCTGAGGAAAGCCCGACCATGCAGAAATTCACGCTTCACAAAGGCCTGGTGGCGCCCATGGACCGCGCCAACGTCGACACCGACGCCATCATCCCCAAGCAGTTCCTCAAGTCGATCCGCAAGACCGGCTTTGGCCCCAATCTGTTTGACGAGTGGCGCTACCTCGACAAGGGCGAGCCGGGCGTGCCCGAGAGCGATCGCAAGCCCAATCCCGACTTTGTGCTCAACCAGCCGCGTTACCGCGGGGCCAGCATCCTGCTGGCGCGCAAGAACTTTGGCTGCGGCTCCAGCCGCGAGCACGCGCCTTGGGCGATTGACCAGTACGGCTTTCGCGCCGTCATTGCGCCCAGCTTTGCCGACATCTTCTTCAACAACTGCTTCAAGAACGGCCTGCTGCCCATCGTCCTGCCCGAGGGCACGGTGGACATGCTGTTCAACGAGGTGTTCGCCTTCCCGGGTTACGAGCTGACCATCGACCTTGAGCGCCAGGTGATCGTGCGCCCGCAGGGCGAGGAGATCCCCTTCGAGGTCAACGCCTTCCGCAAGTACTGCCTGCTCAACGGCTTTGACGACATCGGCCTGACCTTGCGCCACAAGGACAAGATCGCCGCCTACGAGGCCGAGCGCCTGGCCACCAAGCCCTGGCTGGCCCACACCGCGCAATAAGCCGCCCCCACACGCGAAAGACCCCCATGAAAATTGCAGTTCTCCCTGGTGACGGCATCGGCACCGAAATCGTGGCCGAAGCGGTCAAGGTGCTCAAGGCCCTGGGCCTGTCCTTCGAGATGGAGCAGGCCCTGGTGGGCGGCGCCGCCTACGACGCGCACGGCCACCCCCTGCCCGAGGCCACGCTGGCCCTGGCCAAAGCGGCCGATGCGGTGCTGTTTGGCGCCGTGGGCGACTGGAAGTACGACAAGCTCGACCGGCCCCTGCGCCCCGAACAGGCCATTCTGGGCCTGCGCAAGAACCTGGGCCTGTTTGCCAACTTCCGCCCGGCCATCTGCTACGAGCAGCTGGTGGGGGCCTCCAGCCTCAAGCCCGAGCTGGTGGCGGGCCTGGACATCCTGATCATCCGCGAGCTGACCGGCGACATCTACTTCGGCCAGCCGCGCGGTCGCCGCACGGCGGTCGATGGCCACTTCCCCGGCAGCGAGGAAGCCTTCGACACCATGCGCTACAGCAAGCCCGAGATCGAGCGCATTGCCCATGTGGCCTTCCAGGCCGCGCGCAAGCGCAACAAAAAGGTCACCAGCGTCGACAAGGCCAATGTGCTGGAAACCTTCCAGCTCTGGAAAGACGTGGTCACCGAGGTGCATGCGCAGTACCCCGATGTGGCGCTGGACCACATGTACGTCGACAACGCCGCCATGCAGCTGGTCAAGGCGCCCAAGTCCTTTGACGTGATCGTGACCGGCAATATGTTTGGCGACATCCTCTCGGACGAGGCCTCCATGCTGACCGGCTCGATCGGCATGCTGCCCTCGGCCAGCCTCAACAGCGCCAACCAGGGCCTGTACGAGCCCAGCCACGGCAGCGCTCCCGACATTGCCGGCAAGGGCGTGGCCAACCCCCTGGCGACCATCCTGAGCGCGGCCATGATGCTGCGTTTCTCGCTCGGTCAGCCCGAGGCCGCGGCCCGCATCGAGGCGGCGGTGCAGAAGGTGCTGGCGCAGGGCCTGCGCACCCCCGACATCCACAGTGCGGGCACCACCCGGGTGGGCACCGTGGAGATGGGCGACGCGGTGGTCAAGGCCCTGGGCTAAGCCGCAGCTGCCCCACGCCGCAAAGCGCCTTCGGGCGCTTTTTTCATGCCTGCATGCGACGGCAGGCCCACATCCGTGGCGGCAAAAAATAAATCCAAAGCACACATCAATGCTTGACATGGGAAATTTTCCCATTCTAAAATCGCATCGTCATGTGGCATTAATGGTTCACTTCAAGGGAGCAACTCATGAGAAAGCACGACAAGCAGCAAGCCGCCAACCCGCCCGCCGCCAAGCCGGGGCACGGGGGGCATCAAGATGGACACCACGGCGGTTTGGGCAGCGAGCCCAGCTTTGCCTTCACCTTTTCGGAGGATCTGGCCACCGTGCTGACCTTCTCCACCACCACACGCTCTGGCGCAACCCTCTCGCTGGACGTGACGGGGTTGAGCACCACGGTGGGCACCAACGACCTGGGGGAGTCGTCGGTGATTGCGGTCACCCGCACGCAAAGCGACGGCAACGCCAACCGCTTCCAGGTCTGGCAAGACCAGGATGGCGACACCGCCTTTTTGCAAAGCCACCAATTCCAGGTGGCCAAGGTGGCCAACGCCAGACTTGAAAAGCACAAGTTCACCTTTGATGCCGCGGGCGCCATCACGCAGGACAGCGAACAGGTGCAGACGCGCTGGGGGGCCAGCACCACATGGAAGGTGGACCCCATCAGCGCCAAAGAGGTCTATCAAAAGGTCACCCTCGACAGCAAGGTGTATGTCGTCAAGACCGAGCTGAGCGGGCCGGCCGCCACGCCCAACTACCATTTCGAGGTCTATCGCGACGACAACGCCGACAACATCTGGACCGAGGTGGCGCGGGGCGACTCGCATGGCGCGCTGATCACCGCCGCCACCGGCGCGCTCGATCTGAGCCAGATCCAGACCCAGTTGGCCGCTTCGGCGGCTGTGGTGG
>JBEBDJ010000034.1:0-11195 GCA_041157045.1 Pseudomonadota bacterium | reverse complement strand
TGGCCATCGACTCGGTCGAAGACATGAAGATCCTGTTCAACGAGATCCCGCTGGACAAGGTGTCGGTCTCCATGACCATGAACGGCGCGGTGCTGCCGGTGCTGGCCGGCTATGTGGTGGCGGCAGAAGAGCAGGGCGTCTCGCAAGATAAATTGAGCGGAACCATTCAGAACGACATTCTGAAAGAGTTCATGGTGCGCAACACCTACATCTACCCGCCCGAGCCCTCGATGAAGATCATCGGCGACATCATCGAGTACACGAGCAAGAACATGCCCAAGTTCAACTCGATCTCGATCTCGGGCTACCACATGCAGGAAGCCGGTGCCAACCAGGCCCTCGAGATGGCCTTCACCCTGGCCGACGGCAAAGAGTATGTGAAGACCGCCATTGCCAAGGGCATGGACGTGGACGACTTTGCCGGCCGCCTCTCGTTTTTCTGGGCGGTGGGCATGAACTTCTATCTGGAAATTGCCAAGATGCGTGCGGCCCGCCTGCTGTGGTGCCGCATCATGAAGGGCTTTGACGCCAAGAACCCCAAGAGCCTGATGCTGCGCACGCACTCGCAAACGTCGGGCTGGTCGCTGACCGAGCAGGACCCCTACAACAACGTGGTGCGTACCACCATCGAGGCCATGGCGGCCGTGTTTGGCGGCACGCAGTCGCTGCACACCAACTCGCTGGACGAAGCCATTGCGCTGCCCACCGAGTTCAGCGCCCGCATTGCGCGCAACACGCAGCTGATCATCCAGGAAGAAACGCACATCACCAACGTGATCGACCCCTGGGCTGGCTCCTACATGATGGAGAGTCTGACGCAAGAGATGGCCGACAAAGCCTGGGCGATCATTGAAGAAGTGGACGCCATGGGCGGCATGACCAAGGCCGTGGACAGCGGCTGGGCCAAGCTCAAGATCGAAGCTGCCGCCGCCGAGAAGCAAGCGCGCATCGACTCCGGCAAGGACGTGATCGTTGGCGTCAACAAATACAAGCTGGCCAAGGAAGACCCGATCGAGATCCTGGACGTGGACAACGTCAAGGTGCGCGATGGCCAGATCGCCCGCCTGCAGGCCATCAAGGCCAAGCGCGACAACGCCGCGGTGCAAGCCGCACTGAAGGCGCTGACTGCTGCAGCCGAGAGCGGCCAGGGCAACCTGCTGGACTTGTCCATCCAGGCCATTCGTTTGCGCGCCACCGTGGGTGAGGTGTCGGATGCGCTCGAACAAATCTTCGGGCGCCACCGCGCCGACACGCAAAAGGTGACCGGTGTGTACGCTGCCGCTTACGATTCCGCCGAAGGCTGGGCTCAACTGCAAAATGAAATCGCAGAGTTCGCCGACCAGCATGGCCGTCGCCCCCGCGTGATGATCGCCAAGCTGGGCCAGGACGGCCACGACCGTGGTGCCAAGGTGGTGGCCACGGCTTACGCTGACCTGGGCTTTGACGTGGACATGGGCCCGCTGTTTCAGACGCCCGAAGAATGCGCGCGCCAGGCCATCGAGAACGATGTGCACGCGGTGGGTGTGTCCACCCTGGCTGCCGGCCACAAGACGCTGGTGCCGGCCATCATTGCCGAGCTGAAGAAGCAGGGCGCCGACGACATCATCGTGTTTGTGGGCGGCGTGATCCCGCGCCAGGACTACGACATGCTCTACGAGTCGGGCGTCAAGGGCATTTATGGCCCAGGCACCCCGATCCCCGCCAGCGCCAAGGATGTGCTGGAGCAGATCAAGAAGGCTGTGGGCTGAGCTTCGCCAGCGCACTTCGAGACCCCGCGTGACACCTGACGAATTGTTGCAAGGCTTGCTGCACGGCACCGCAGCGGTGCAGCGCCGTGCCATGGCCAAGGCGATCACCTTGCTCGAGTCGACGCGAGTGGACCACCGTGTCCTGGCCGACGAGTTGCTCACAGCCATGCTGCCGCACACGGGCCGTTCGTTCCGCCTGGGCATCAGTGGCGTGCCGGGCGTGGGCAAAAGCACTTTCATTGAGGCGCTGGGCCTGTACCTGATCGGGCAAGGCCACCGCGTGGCGGTGCTCGCGGTCGATCCCTCGTCCACCGTGTCGGGCGGCTCTATCCTCGGCGACAAAACCCGCATGGAGCACCTGAGCGTGCACGCTCAGGCCTACATCCGCCCCAGCCCATCGAGCGGTACGCTGGGTGGTGTGGCCGAAAAGACCCGCGAATCGATGTTGGTGTGCGAAGCCGCGGGGTATGACGTGGTGATCGTCGAAACCGTCGGCGTGGGCCAGAGCGAAACGGCGGTGGCCAACATGAGCGACATGTTCTGCCTGCTGCAATTGCCCAATGCCGGTGACGATCTGCAGGCCATCAAAAAAGGCGTGATGGAAATCGCCGACCTGGTGGTCATCAACAAGGCGGACATCGACGCCAACGCGGCCACACGTGCAGAAGCGCAGATCACCAGCGCCTTGCGCCTTTTGGGCCTGCATGGCAACCCGGACCATGCCCACTTCGATGAAAAATTGTGGCACCCCAAGGTCGTCAAGATCAGCGCCTTGCTGGGCCAGGGTGTGGACGCCTTCTGGGCGGCCGTGAGCGAATTCAAGACGCTGCAGACCGCGAATGGCAAGTTCGCGCTGCGCCGCGAAAAACAGGCACTGGCCTGGATGTGGGAACGCATCGAAGCTGGGCTCAGGCAGAGTTTCCGTGCGCAACCGCGCGTCAAAGAACTGCTGCCCAGCTTGAGTCAGCAAGTCAGTCAAGGGCAGGTGGCCGCGTCCACCGCTGCCCGCCAGTTGCTTGGCGCCTATACGGAACTGTAGGGCGCTGGGCTGAACCTTTTTCCCATGGAGCAAAGAGAGAAGACCATGCAAGACATCCTTGAACAACTCGAACAAAAGCGTGCTGCAGCGCGCTTGGGCGGCGGTCAAAAGCGCATCGATGCCCAGCACAGCAAAGGCAAATTGACGGCCCGTGAGCGCATCGAAGTGCTGCTCGACGAAGGCACCTTTGAAGAGTGGGACATGTTCGTCGAGCACCGCTGTACCGACTTCGGCATGGAAGGCAACAAGATCCCCGGCGACGGCGTGGTGACCGGCTACGGCATGATCAACGGCCGCCTGGTGTTCGTTTTCAGCCAGGACTTCACCGTCTACGGTGGCGCCCTGTCCGAAACCCACGCTGAGAAGATCTGCAAGATCATGGACCAGGCCATGAAGGTCGGTGCACCCGTGATCGGTCTGAACGACTCGGGTGGTGCCCGCATTCAGGAAGGTGTGGCCTCGCTGGGTGGCTATGCCGAAGTGTTCCAGCGCAACGTGATGGCCAGCGGTGTAGTGCCGCAGATCAGCATGATCATGGGCCCGTCGGCCGGTGGCGCGGTGTACTCGCCGGCCCTGACCGACTTCATTTTCATGGTCAAGGACACCTCCTACATGTTCGTGACTGGCCCTGAGGTGGTCAAGACCGTGACCCACGAAGAAGTGACCGCCGAAGAGTTGGGCGGCGCCCTGACGCACACCACCAAGAGCGGTGTGGCCGACATGGCGTTTGAGAACGATGTGGAGGCGCTCCTGATGCTGCGCCGCCTGTTCAACTACCTGCCGCTCAACAACAAAGAGAAGGCCCCGGTGCGCAAGAGCGGTGACCCGCTCGACCGCCTGGACCTGAGCCTGGACACCCTGGTGCCCGAGAACCCGAACAAGCCCTATGACATGAAAGAACTCATCGTCAAAACGGTGGACGACGGCGACTTCTTCGAGCTGCAGCCCGACTACGCCAAGAACATCCTGATCGGCTTTGCCCGCATGGATGGCCAGACCGTGGGCATCGTGGCCAACCAGCCGCTGGTGCTGGCCGGTTGCCTGGACATCAAGAGTTCCATCAAGGCCGCGCGCTTCGTGCGCTTCTGTGACGCTTTCAACATCCCGGTGGTCACCTTTGTGGACGTGCCCGGCTTCATGCCCGGCACCAGCCAGGAATACGGCGGCATCATCAAGCACGGCGCCAAGCTGCTCTACGCATACGCTGAGTGCACGGTGCCCAAGATCACCGTCATCACGCGCAAGGCCTACGGCGGCGCCTACGACGTGATGGCCTCCAAGCACCTGCGCGGCGACGTCAACTTCGCCTGGCCCAATGCCGAGATCGCGGTGATGGGCGCCAAGGGCGCCGTGGAAATCATCTTCCGCGAAGACAAGAACGACCCGGTCAAGCTCGCGGCGCGCGAGGCCGAGTACAAGACCCGTTTTGCCAACCCCTTTGTGGCGGGTGCGCGCGGCTTCATCGACGACGTGATCCAGCCGCACGAGACGCGCAAGCGCATCTGCCGCTCGCTGGTCATGCTCAAGGACAAACAAATCGAGAACCCGTGGCGCAAGCACGGCAACATCCCCCTCTGAACCGTGACCATGAAGCGCCGCGTCCGACACACCGGGGTCTGCGCCGCTTCCTGAGCATTTTTCCTCTTGGAGAAATCAATGTTTAAGAAAATTCTGATTGCCAACCGCGGTGAGATCGCTTGTCGCGTCATCGCCACCGCCCGCAAGATGGGCATCGCCACCGTGGCCGTCTACTCCGAGGCCGACAAGGAAGCGCGCCATGTGCAGCTGGCCGATGAGGCGGTGCTGCTGGGCCCGGCGCCAAGCCGCGAGTCCTACCTGGTGGCCGAGAAAATCATTGCCGCGGCCAAGCAGACCGGCGCGCAGGCCATTCACCCGGGCTACGGCTTTTTGTCCGAGAACGAGGACTTTGCCGCGCGCTGCGAGCAAGAGGGCATCGCCTTCATCGGCCCCAAGGCGCACTCGATCGCGGCCATGGGCGACAAGATCGCCTCCAAAAAGCTGGCCAACGAGGCCAAGGTCAGCACCATCCCTGGCTACAACGACGCCATCGACACCCCAGAGCAGGCGGTCGAGATTGCCAAGGGCATTGGCTACCCCGTCATGATCAAGGCCTCGGCCGGCGGCGGCGGCAAGGGCTTGCGCGTGGCGCACAACGACAAAGAGGCCTTCGAGGGCTTTGCCTCCTGCCGCAACGAGGCGCGCAACAGCTTTGGCGACGACCGCGTCTTCATCGAGAAGTTTGTCGTCGAGCCGCGCCACATCGAGATCCAGATCCTGGGCGACAGCCACGGCAATGTGGTCTACCTCAACGAGCGCGAGTGCTCGATCCAGCGCCGCCACCAGAAGGTGATCGAAGAGGCGCCGTCGCCCTTCATCAGCGAGGCCACCCGCAAGGCCATGGGCGAGCAGGCCGTGGCCCTGGCCAAGGCCGTGCAGTACCAGAGCGCGGGCACGGTGGAGTTTGTGGTCGGCAAGGACCAGGACTTTTACTTTCTGGAGATGAACACCCGCCTGCAGGTGGAGCACCCGGTGACCGAGTGCATCACCGGCCTGGACCTGGTCGAGCAGATGATCCGTGTGGCCGCTGGCGAGAAGCTGGGCTTCACGCAGGCCGACGTCAAGCGCGACGGCTGGGCCATCGAGTGCCGCATCAACGCCGAAGACCCCTTCCGCAACTTCCTGCCCTCGACCGGCCGCCTGGTGCGCTTCCAGACCCCGCCCACCACCATGACGCAAGGCGACACCCACGCCCTGCTGGGGGTGCGGGTGGACACCGGCGTGCAAGAGGGCGGCGAGATCCCGATGTTCTACGACTCGATGATCGCCAAGCTCATCGTGCACGGGCGCGACCGCAACGAGGCGATTGCCAAGATGCGCGAAGCCCTGAACGGCTTTGTGATCCGTGGCATCAGCTCCAACATCCCCTTCCAGGCCGCGCTGCTGGCGCACCCGCGCTTTGTGAGCGGCGAGTTCAACACCGGCTTCATTGCCGAGCATTACAGCCAGGGCTTTTTTGCCGAGGATGTGCCGCACCAAGACCCCGACTTCCTGATCGCGCTGGCCGCGTTTGTGCGCCGCAAATCGCGCGAGCGCGCCGCTGGCCTGACCGGTCAGCTGCCGGGCTACGACGTCCAGGTGGGCCACCGCTACACCGTGATCGAGCTGGGCAAGGGCGGCCAGAACCGCTACATCGACGTGCAGGTGGACGACTTCCCGGCCCAGCACGGGGTGGCGGTGATCGTGGTGGGCGAGCGCCGCTACGCCATCCAGAGCAACTCGCGCCTCAACGACATCCGCATCAGCGGCACCGTCAACGGCCAGCCCTTCACGGCGCAGGTCGAGCGCGGCACCGCCAAGAACCCGCTGGCGCTGCAGGTGCAGCACAACGGCAAGCGCCTGGAGGCCCTGGTGGTGTCCAGCCGCATGGCCCAGCTGCACCAGCTCATGCCCTTCAAGGCACCGCCCGATCTGTCGCGCTTTGTGCTCTCGCCCATGCCCGGCCTGCTGGTCGATGTGGCGGTGCAGCCTGGCCAGAAGGTGCTGGCGGGCGAGCGCGTGGCCGTGATCGAGGCCATGAAGATGGAGAACGTGCTGTTTGCCACCCAGGACGGCGTGGTCAAGCAGGTCGTGGCCAAGAAGGGCGACTCGCTCTCGGTGGACCAGGTGATTGTGGAGTTCCAGGCATGAGCGCGCGCCCCTTCAAGGTGCTGGGCGTGCAGCAGATTGCCATTGGCGGCCCCGACAAGCTGCGCCTGCAAAAGCTCTGGGTCGACATGTTTGGCCTGGAGGTCACCGGCACCTTCCGCAGCGAGCGCGAGAACGTGGACGAGGACATCTGCGCCATGGGCAGCGGCCCCTTCAAGGTCGAGGTCGACCTGATGCAGCCGCTTGATCCCGAGAAAAAACCCGCCGTCCACGCCACCCCGCTCAACCACATCGGCCTGTGGATCGACAAGCTGCCGGTGGCCGTCGAGTGGCTCACGGCGCAGGGCGTGCGCTTTGCCCCCGGCGGCATCCGCAAGGGCGCGGCCGGTTTCGACATCTGCTTTCTGCACCCCAAGGCCAACGAGGAGTTCCCGATCGGGGGCGAGGGCGTGCTCATCGAGCTGGTGCAGGCCCCGCCCGAGGTGGTGGACGCCTTCAGCCGCCTGGCCCAAGGCTAAGACGCAACAGGGGCGCTGCGCGCGCCCCCCATCCAAGGCAGCACCCCGGTCAGCCGGGGTTTTGTCCGTCTGGGCCTGTACCGCCCGGAGGCTTGGCGCGCTGCGCGCGCGATTTGGCCAGCGCCGCCTCGATGATGGCGCGCTTGCGCGCGAGTTCGGCCTCGCGCTCGGGCCCGTCGGGCAGCTGGGTGTGCGCGGGCAGGTCGGCCAGCTTCATCTCGGCCTTGGCCTCGCGCCGCTCGGCCGCTTCATCGGACTGGCGGGCCAGCCGCGCCTGGTGCTGCGCGTAGCGCGCGCGCGCCTGCTGCGCCTGCTCGGCGCTCCAGGCGTCCCAGCCGGTGCGCGTGCCGGTCACATTGTCCAGGGCAATGCAGTCGACCGGGCAGACGGGCAGGCACAGCTCGCAGCCGGTGCAGTCTTCTTCGAGCACGGTGTGCATGCGCTTGTGGCTGCCGATGATGGCGTCGGTGGGGCACACGTCCAGGCACAGCGTGCAGCCGATGCACCAGGCCTCGTCGATCCAGGCCACCTGGCGGGGGCCTTCCTGACCGCAGGCCGGGTCCAGCGGCAGGGCCGCCTGGCCGCTGATCTGCGCCAGCCGCTGCACCCCTGCCTGGCCGCCCGGCGGGCAGCGGTTGATGGGCGCTTGCTCGTGCGCGATGGCGCGGGCATAGGCCTCGCAGTCGGGATAGCCGCAGCGGGTGCACTGGGTCTGGGGCAGGGCGTCAAGCAGACGCGCCCACAGCACCGGCGCAGCGGCCGGTGATGGGGCAGGGGGGCTGGGGTGGGGGGCCATGGGCCCGCTGACCCCGTGATCAGGCGCCGCGCGCCTTGCGCTGCGCCGGCTTGGCCGCGGCCTTGGCCGCAGGTGCCGGGGCAGCGGTCGGCTGCGCGCTGGCCTTGGCGGAGGCGCGCTGGGGCGCCTTGCGCACGGCCTTGACCGGGGCTGCCTTTGCCGCCTCGGCCTTGACCGGCTCGGCCTTCACGACCTCGGCCTTGGCGACCACCGTCTTGACCGGCTCTGCCTTGGGGGCCTCGGCCTTGGCCACTGCGGCCTTGCGCACCGCTTTGGCGGGGGCCTTGACCTCGGCCTGGGCCGGGGCCGTTTGGGCACCTGCCACCCACACCGTGGCCGGCGAGATGGCGGTGGCCGCCACCGGCGCGGGCGCCGCCACGGCCGGCGCCGGGGTGGCGGCGGGCAGGGCAGCGGCCTTGGGGGCCGGCTGGTGCGAGAGGATGAATTCGGTCACCTTGGGGAACACCATGTCGCGCCAACGGCGGCCGCTGAAGATGCCGTAGTGACCGGCGCCTTCAACTTCCAGGTGTTCTTTGCGGTCTTCGGGAATGCCGCTGCACAGGCCCTGGGCCGCACGGGTCTGGCCCGAACCCGAGATGTCGTCGAGCTCGCCTTCAACGGTCAGCAGCGCGGTGCCACGGATGTCTTGCGGCTTGACGCGCTCGATCTGGCCGTCCACGCCCTTGACATCCCAGTTGCCATGGACCAGCTTGAACTCCTGGAACACGGTCTTGATCGTCTCGAGGTAGTAGTCGGCGTCCATGTCCAGCACCGCGTTGTACTCGTCGTAGAACTTGCGGTGGGCCTCGGCGCTGGCGCCGTCGCCCTTGATCAGGTCCTGGAAATAGTCGTAGTGGCTGGTGGCATGGCGGTCCGGGTTCATGGCCACAAAGCCAGCGTGCTGCAAAAAGCCCGGGTAGACGCGGCGACCGGCGCCCGGGAAGTTGGGCGGCACGCGGTAAATGACGTTGTTCTCGAACCACTCAAAGCTCTTGTGCACCGCCAGGTTGTTGACGGCGGTGGGCGAGTGACGCGCATCGATGGGGCCGCCCATCATGGTCATGCTCAGCGGCGTGGTCTCGCCACGGCTGGCCATCAGCGACACCGCGGCCAGCACCGGCACGGTGGGCTGGCACACGCTCATCACATGGCAGTTGCCGTACAGGCCCTGCAGGTGGCGGATGAACTCCTGCACATAGTTGACGTAGTCGTCCAGGTGGAACTCGCCGTCTTCCAGCGGCACCAGGCGCGCGTTCTTCCAGTCGGTGATGTAGACCTTGTGGTTTTGCAGCATGGTGCGCACGGTGTCGCGCAGCAGCGTGGCGTAGTGGCCCGACAGCGGCGCCACGATCAGCACCACCGGCTGGTTCTTCAGGCGGGTGAGGGTGGCCGGATCGTCGGTAAAGCGCTTGAAGCGGCGCAGCTCGCAAAACGGTTTGTCGATCTCGACGCGCTCGTGAATCGCAATGTCCACGCCCTCGACCTGCACCGTGCGGATGCCAAATTCGGGCTTGACGTAGTCCTTGCCCAGGCGGTGCAGCAGCGAGTAGCTGGCCGACACGCGCTGGGCCAGCGGCGTTTGCGCCACCGGGTTCAGCGGGTTGCTGTAGAGCTTGGATGCGGCCTGCGCCAGGTCGGCAAAAGGCTCCATGATGGAGCGCTGGGTTTCGTAGAGCTGGTAGAGCATCGCGTCAATTTCCTTGTGGGGCTGGTCTCGATCATAAGACCGCACACCTGTGCATTTTTGGAGAGTTGACCCTAATCAACTGTCAAAAGCCTGACCGGCCGCCCCAAACGGGGCCAGCCTGTCAAGCAAGTGACATGCCCGCTCAGACCACGCTGGCGACGGCCTTGCAAACGTAGTCGATGTTGCGGCTGTTGAGCGCGGCCACGCACATGCGCCCGGTATCGGTGCCGTACACGCCAAATTCGGTGCGCAGGCGCACCATTTGGTCCTTGGTCAGGCCCGAGTAGCTGAACATGCCGATCTGCTGGGTGATGAAGGACATGTCGCGCTGCACGCCCGCGGCCTTCAGGCCGTCGACCAGCTTCTGGCGCATGGCCTTGATGCGCACGCGCATGTCGGCCAGCTCCTGCTCCCACAGCGCGCGCAGCGCCGGGTCGCCCAGCACCGCGGCCACCACCGCGCCGCCGTGGATGGGCGGGTTGGAGTAGTTGGTGCGGATGACGATCTTGAGCTGGCTCAGCACGCGGTCGGCCTCGGCCTTGTCGCTGCACAGCACCGACAGGGCGCCCACGCGCTCGCCGTACAGGCTGAAGCTCTTGGAGAACGAGGTCGAGACAAAGCAGTTCAGGCCGGCGGCGACAAACTTGCCAATCACCGCGCCGTCTTCGGCAATGCCGTGGCCAAAGCCCTGGTAGGCCATGTCCAGGAAGGGCGTCAGGCCGCCCGCACGCACCACCTCAATCACCTGGTCCCACTGGGCGGGGGTGATGTCGTAGCCGGTCGGGTTGTGGCAGCAGGCGTGCAGGACCACGATGGTGCCCGGGGCCGCGGCCTTGAGCGAGGCCAGCATGCCCGCAAAGTTCACGCCCTGCGCGGCGGCGTCGTAGTAGGCATAGGTCTCGACCGTGAAGCCTGCGTTGGTGAACAGGGCGCGGTGGTTTTCCCAGCTGGGATCCGAGATCAGCACCTTGGCCTGCGGGGCCAGGCGGTGCAGAAAGTCGGCGCCAATCTTCAGGCCGCCGGTGCCGCCAATGGCCTGCACGGTGGCCACGCGGCCGCTCTTGACCGGCTCGGAGTCGCTGCCAAACACCAGCGACTTGACGGCGCTGTCGTAGGCGGCAATGCCGTCAATGGGCAGATAGCCACGCGCGGCGGGCTTGGCCATCATGGCTTCTTCGGCCTTCTGCACGCATTGCAGCAGGGGCAGCTTGCCGTTGTCGTCGAAGTAGACGCCCACGCCGAGGTTGACCTTGTTGGGGTTGGTGTCGGCGGCAAATTGTTCGTTCAGACCCAGGATGGGGTCGCGCGGGGCCATTTCGACGGCGGAGAACAGGGACATGATGATCCTTGGCAGTTGACGTGGGGTTGGCAGGCCTTCGCGGCCTGCGTTAGGCTATAGGGTTCGCCCAAGATTTTAAACGTCCCGCCCCCCCTCTTCGTTGACGCCACCCCCCATGAATGCCCCCGAGCCCGCTCCCGCCCCTGCCCAGGGCCAGTTTGTCCGCTACGACGGCTCGCCTTTTGAGCTGTTTCAGCCCTATCCGCCGGCGGGCGACCAGCCCACCGCCATCGAGAAGCTGGTCGAGGGGGTGCAAGACGGCGAGGTGTTCCAGACCCTGTTGGGCGTGACCGGCTCGGGCAAGACCTTCACCATGGCCAATGTGATCGCCCGCCTGGGCCGCCCGGCCATTGTGTTTGCGCCCAACAAGACCCTGGCGGCGCAGCTGTACAGCGAGTTCCG
>JBEBDJ010000033.1:0-3808 GCA_041157045.1 Pseudomonadota bacterium | reverse complement strand
TGCTCGCCCGACACCGCCCTGCGCGACATCACGCAGTTGCTGGAACTGGGCGTGCTGAAGAAATCGCCGGGCGGCGGGCGAAGCACCGGCTACGAGCTGGCGGGCCAATAGGCCGGTGGCGCGGATGCAGCGGTCCAACGGGCAGCGATGCCAAGGCCTACTGCAATGATCTGCGCTGCTCGCCCGGATCGATCTGCGCGTGGATGCCCTGGTCCGCAGCCTCTTTCGACCAGCGGTTGACCCACGCGATCACTTCGTCGTGGTTGAAACGGATGGGTTTCTCGACTCGACGATGGGGGATACCCAGCGCCTCCCGTACTGGCTTTTGCGTGAAGACGTACAGAGGCAGCGCCGTCACCTACGAAATCCCGCGTGCATCCATCAGCTTCGGGCCCGGAAGGACGACGCCGGTGTCCGTCCGGTCATCCCATCTTGAGGCCATGGCATGAAGCGGGCCCGTGCCGCGCCAGAAACGCCAAGGTCAGGGCATTGAAGACATCGGTTTGTTCCCGGTAAACGCTGTGTCCCGAATCGGCCACCTGATGGAATTGGGCTTGTGGCATCAGGGTCTGGGCGGCTTGGAACACCGCCGCAAACAAGGGCTGCGTTTGCGCACCTGACATGAACAGGGTGGGCGCCTTGATCTGCGCCAGCGCCGCCACGTTCAATGGCAGATTTTCATGCCTGGAAAGCGCCAGGGCTTTGATCGGATCCACATTTGAAAAACGGCGCTCCCGAACCGCGTCGGGGAGTTGGTCCAGCGCGTCCTGGCCCATGACAAAGCGCGCATAGATCATCTGGGCCGCCCGGTCGTCGCCGCGATCAAAGGCGGCGCGGGAGGGCACCAAGACGTCCTGCACATAGCGCTCGCGCAAGGCCGCTCCCCCGGGCACCTGATCGGCCCAGTCAAACACCGGGGGTTCGCTCAAGACCAAGGCGCGGACTTTTTCAGGGTGCGTCATCGCCAGGGCGAGTGCGACATAAGCACCAAATGAGGACCCGACCAAAATGGCCGGTGATGCATCCAAGGCGTCGAGCAATCCGGCCAGATCGTCGGCCTCGACCCAGACCGAATGCCCGGGCGATGCCGAAAGATCGTTGCGGTTGGGTCGGCTAAAGCGCCGGCTGTAGCTGATGGTGCGGTAGGTCTGGGCAAACACTGGCATCTGCCCCCCCCAGGAGCCCAGGTCACCGGTCAGCCCATGGATCAACACCAGGGGGGCGCCTTGGCCCGCCTCCTGGTAGTGCAGCGTCACACCAGGGCCGATGCCGATCGGCCGCGGCGCGTTCACGGCGGCGCTCATGGATCCATCGGCAAACGCCGGGCTGCTTCACGGTAACGCACCGACTCTGCCGCCACAAAGCGACCGAACTCCTCGGCCGACTCGGGGCGCGCGACGACCTCGCCGGTTTTTGCCCGGGACGCCAGGTAAGCCGGATCCCCCAACACACTGCGGACCGCGGCATTGATTTGGGCTGCGATGGGGGCCGGCAGGGCGTTCGGCCCAAAAATGCCCAGCCAGATGTCGATCGACACCTGGCGCGTGGCGGCCGTCTCGGAAAAGCGCGGGAACTCAGGGGCGATGGCCAAGCGCTCGGGCGACATGACCCCGATCATCTTCGCCTGTCCTGCCCTGACGGGCCCCAGGCTGTTGACGATGGCGGTCATGGCCAGGTCCAGCTGCCCGCCCAACAGGTCGGTCATGACCTGAGCAGCGCCTTTGTAGGGCACCTTGAGCAGATCGATTTGGGCCGCATCCTCGAACATCGAGACCGCCAGGGCCGGCAAGGTTGCCAGGCCACTGACGCCCACCGTGATGCGGCCGGGCTGGGCCTTGGCCAGGGCAATCAATTGCTCCACGTTCGATGCCGGCAGACCGGGCCGCGCGATCAAGGATTGCGCGGCGCTGGTGACTTTGGCGATCGGCATCAAGTCGGCAAGCCGATAGCCCGCGTTCTTGTGAACCAATGGCGCCAGGACCACGTCGCTGTTGGCCACCAACAAGGTGTGGCCATCGGGCGCGGCCCTGGCCACTTTGGCCGCCCCAATGCCGCCCGATGCCCCAGACAGGTTTTCGATCACCACCGATTGCCCCAGGCGCTTGCTGATCTCTTGGCCGATGGCGCGCGCGGTGATATCGGTGCCACCGCCGGGTGCGCTGGGCACCACCAGGGTGATCGGGCGCGATGGGTAGCTCTGTGCCCAGGACGGCCGGGTCAGCGGGGTCAACAAGGCCGAACCCAGCAGGGTGCGGCGGCGCATGGCATGTGGATTCATGGCGAGGAGATGTCGATGTGATGGGGCAGTATGGACAGAGCGACCATTCAAATCCAATGCAAAATCTGGTCAGTCAATCAAGAAACGTGATCGCCATGTCCTCCCCCAATGCGGCGGTGATGCGCTCCCGGCTGTCGAGTCGGGCAAGAATTCGCCAAATCGAAGTCTTTGTGGCCATTGCGCAGTTGGCCGGTGTTCATTCGGCGGCGCAGCAATTGGGCATCAGCCAACCGGGCGCCACCAAGCACCTTCAGGACCTGGAGCGCCTGTTGGAGGCGCCCTTGTTTTTGCGGCATGCCAAGGGCATGAGCCTGACTGCCACCGGCGAACAACTCCTGCCGGTGGCCAGGGCCATTCTGTCGCACATGGACGAAGTCGCCGAACGCACCGCCACCCTCAACGGCAGCGGCCGCAGCCTCGTCAAGGTCTGGGCCAGTCAAGGCGCGATCGCCGCCATCCTGTCCGAGGCCATTCCCGCGTTCAACCAGATGCATCCGCACATTCTGGTGAGTGTGCAAGAGGCCGATCCAGTGACCCTGGCGTCCATGATGGTCAAGGCCGAAGCCGACATGATCGTGGGTCGGCAGCCCATGCAGCGGCCGCGCGGCTGGGCGTTCACGCCCATCCTGGACGATCGCTTGGTCGTCATGGGGGGCCCACGCCATCCTTTGGCCACGCATCAGGGCCCTGTCACGCTCGAGCAATTGGCCCGGGCCATGTGGTTGACCTTGCCACTGCATTCGCACGGCTACCTGGGCATGGATCGCTTGTTCACGGGCAGCGACTGGCCGGCACTCTGGCCAATGATGACCCGCTCTCCCCTCATGATCAGGACCTTGCTGCGCAGCCAGCAGGTGCTGGCCTTGCTGCCCAAGAGCTATATGCACGAGTTCCTGAACAACCAGGACCTCGTCGAGATACCGGTGACCCATGACCTGCCGCTGGCCCCCATCGGCGTGGTGGTCCCCGAAGGCGCCGCGCAGGCCACCAACAAGCTGGCCCACTTTCTGATGGGCCGGCGGGACAAGTCATCGCAGCCCTTGCGCCATCTCGCGTCCTGGCGCGGGGTGAGCGCACGCCAACAGACGTGAATTGAAGCGGCGCGGCATGGTCGCAACGTGCCCTTCGCGCTCATGGCGCTGGCACGCGCGGCTTAGCCCACGTGCGTCACAAACTGCTCGCTGGAGCGACGTACTTTTTTCAAGTTGACCAGCCAATCGCCTTCTTCGGCGCGATAACCCAGCGGCAGCATCACCACGCTGCGCAGGCCCCGTGCGCGCAGGCCCAGGATCTCGTCGAGCGCGGCCGGGTCAAAGCCTTCCATGGGGGTGCTGTCGACCTGCTCTTGCGCTGCGGCGATCAGCGCGGTGCCAAGGCCGATGTAGGCCTGGCGGGCCGCGTGCTGGAAGTTCTGCTCGGGGCTGCGCTTGGGGTAGTTGGCCAGGAGTTGCTGGCGGTAGTTTTCCCAGCCCTCGTTCTTGAAACCGCGCTCGGCATTGACCAGGTCAAACATCATGTTGATGCGCGCTT
>JBEBDJ010000032.1:0-9255 GCA_041157045.1 Pseudomonadota bacterium | reverse complement strand
AAAGCTGATGGGAGCCCAATCAGCCTGAGCGGCGGCCGCTATTATTTTTGAAGCATTTTCGATATCGTCCTGCTGCGGCGCAAAGGCCTGCAGGATGGGACGTATCTGCGCGGGGTGGATGCTCCACATGCGGGTGTAGCCCAGCTCGCGGCTGGCGCGCTCGGCTGCGGCCTGCATGGCCTGCGGGTCCGAGAACTCGGTCACCACACAGTGCGAGGGGACTTTGCCGTGCGCATGGCAGGCGCTGGCCAGCTCCATCTTGGCGCGCAGCACCAGGGGATGGCTGAACTGGCCCGCCGAGCCCATGCCCGACGAGGGAATCGCGCCACCGTGCGCCGAGACAAAGTCCATCAGGCCAAAGCTCAGCGACTGGATGCGGGGATGCGCGGCGATGTCAAAGGCGCGGTGAATGGCCGCTGGCGATTCGATCAGGGCCTGCAGCGGCAGCTGCGGCGCGCCGGCCCGGTCCAGGGCTTGCGCGGCACGCTCGATGTCGGCCACCGACTCGGCCTTGGGCAGCATGACGTGCACCAGGCGGTGCCCTGCCCGGCCCACAATGGTCTGGATATCGGCCTCGAACGCCGGGTGATCGACCGGGTGCACGCGCACCGCCACCCGCGCCTGCGCCGACGCGCCCAGCGCCAGCTCGGTCACCAGGGCGGCGTGCTCGGCCTCGCCGCCCACCGGGGCACCGTCCTCGCAATCGAGGGTCACGTCAAAGACGCAGGTGCCAAATTCCTCGTGCATCTCGGCCTGCAGCTGCAGGCTCTTGCGCATCCGCACTTCCACCCCACTGTAGTGGTCGCAGACCGGCAGGCGCACCGCGCCTGCCTGCGCCCCCAGAAGGATGTCGCGCGGATGCATGGCCACGCCTTACAGCAGGTGGGCCACGCCGGCTTGCTCGTCGGTCAGTTCCTTGAGCGTCTTGTCGATGCACTGCTGGCTGAAGGCGTCGATCGGCAGGCCTTCGACGACCTTGTACTCACCGTTTTCGCAGGTGACCGGGAAGCCGAACATGACGTCCTTGGGAATGCCATACCAGCCTTGCGAGGCGATGCCCATGGTGACCCAGGCGCCGTTGGTGCCCAGGGCCCAGTCGCGCATGTGGTCGATGGCGGCGTTGGCGGCCGAAGCAGCCGACGACAGGCCACGGGCCTCGATGATGGCGGCGCCGCGCTTGCCCACGGTGGGCAGGAACACGGTCTCGTTCCAGACCTGGTCGTTGATCATGTCCTTGACCGACTCGCCGTTGATGGTGGCGAAGCGGTAGTCGGCGTACATGGTGGGCGAGTGGTTGCCCCACACGCACAGCTTCTGGATGTCCTTGACGGCCTTGCCGGTCTTGGCCGCGATCTGGCTGGCCGCACGGTTGTGGTCCAGGCGCAGCATGGCGGTGAAGTTCTTGGCCGGCAGATCGGGGGCCGACTTCATGGCGATGTAGGCGTTGGTGTTGGCGGGGTTGCCCACCACCAGCACCTTGACATTGCGGCTGGCCACGGCGTTCAGGGCCTTGCCCTGGGCGGTGAAGATCTGGGCGTTGGCGGCCAGCAGGTCGGCGCGCTCCATGCCCGGGCCACGCGGACGGGCACCCACCAGCAGGGCGTAGTCGGTGTCCTTGAAGGCGCTCATGGCGTCGGAATGGGCTTCCATGCCGGCCAGCAGCGGGAAGGCGCAGTCTTCGAGCTCCATCATCACGCCCTTGAGTGCCTTCTGGGCCTTCTCGTCGGGGATTTCGAGCAGTTGCAGGATGACGGGCTGGTCCTTGCCCAGCATTTCGCCGGAGGCAATGCGGAACAGCAGGGCGTAACCAATCTGACCGGCGGCACCCGTGACGGCCACGCGAACAGGCTTCTTGCTCATGAGAAATCTCCAATGGGGGTTGAAAAAGGCGAATCCGGGTAGTTTACTCTGGAAAACCCGCAGCCGCCGTGTCTTATGTCTTATAGAAGATTATGATCGGGACTTGACAAACGGCTGACGCCGGCCCTGTTGGCCGGCTCACGCCCGTTGGCTTTTCCTGCCATGACCACCCAAACCAGTCCCCAGCCTGGCGCCGGCCTTGCCGATGCAGGCAGCCCCACACCGGCCTTCAGCCCGCTGTACCAGCAGATCAAGGCCTTGATCCTGCAGAGCCTGCAGGCGGGCGAATGGAAGCCCGGCGAGGTGATCCCCTCCGAGATGGAGTTGGCGGCGCGCTACCGCGTGAGCCAGGGCACGGTGCGCAAGGCGATTGACGAGCTGGCGGCCGAGAACCTGCTGGTGCGCCGCCAGGGCAAGGGCACCTTTGTGGCCACCCATACCGAGCAGCAGGTGCAGTACCGCTTTCTGCGCCTGATGCCCGACAGCGGCAACCCCGCCGCCGAGGGGCGCGACGACCGCCAGATCCTGGACTTTCGGCGCCTGCGCGCCAGTGCCGAGGTGGCGCGTGCGCTGGCGCTGCGCTCGGGCGACCCCGTGCTGCAGGTGCGCCGGGTGCTCTCGTTTGGCGGCGAGCCCACCATTCTGGAAGACTTCTGGTTGCCGGGCGCGCCCTTCAAGGGCCTGAATGCCGAGCAGCTGGCCAGCTACCCTGGGGCCACCTATGCGCTCTACGAGACCGAGTTTGGCGTGCGGATGGTGCGGGCCGAAGAAAAAATCCGTGCGGTGCTGGCCGATGCCCAGCAAGCGGCCTTGCTGCAGGTCGATGCGGGCACGCCGCTCTTGAGCGTCGAGCGCGTGGCCTACACCTACAACGACACGCCGATGGAGTGGCGGCGCGGTTTGTACCGCACGCACAACCGCCACTATCACAACCGGCTCAGTTGAGTGAGGACCCTGGTTTTCAAAAATGGGCCACACTGGCTTGCAATCCTCATGTCAGATTGTTGCGTTGCAATAGAATTGAACGGTTTGCGTTTTCCCTGCCCTTTTTTCTGCAGTCCACAAGAAGGTAATCCCCATGACAGAGCTCACCCGGAAACGGCCTGAATTCAGAAACATCAACGCCTTGCGCGATTTGCCCACATACCGCCTGCCGGCGGCCGGCTGGGTCTCGATCCTGCACCGCGTCAGCGGCGCGCTGATGTTCGTGCTGCTGCCCTTCATCATCTGGCTGCTCGACGCCTCGCTCACCAGCGAGTACTCGTTCGCCGCCTTCACCGCCGCCTTTGGCGTGGGCATTGGGTTTGTGCCGGGCTGGTTCGTCAAGCTGGTGGTGCTGGCCCTGATCTGGGCCTACCTGCACCACTTCATTGCCGGTGTGCGCCACCTGTACATGGACGCCACGCACAGCGTGAGCAAGGAATTCGGCAAGTCCTCTGCCGTCGTGACCCTGGTGCTGAGCCTGGCGCTGACCGCGCTGCTGGGTGCCAAGCTGTTTGGCCTCTACTGATTCCCGCAGGAGCAACCCCCATGTCCGTCAATTACGGCTCCAAGCGCACCGTCGTCGGTGCTTCTTATGGCTTTCGCGACTGGCTGAGCCAGCGCATCACCGCCGGCCTGATGGCCGTCTTCACCATCGTCCTGCTGGCACAGGTGCTGCTGATCTCGGGCCCCATCGGCTACGAGCAATGGGCCGGCATCTTTGCCTCGCAGTGGATGAAATTCATCACCTTCGCCGTGATCGTTGCCCTCACCTGGCACGTCTGGGTGGGTGTGCGCGACATCTGGATGGACTACGTCAAGCCCGTCGCCGTGCGCCTGCTGCTGCAGGTCTTGACCATCGTCTGGCTGGTCGGCTGCGCCGGCTGGGCCGTCCAGGTGCTGTGGCGTCTTTAAGCCAGGGCCCGACCGACTCGACACAAAGCATTCACCATGAGTTACACCCAAGATCAAATCACCACCCGCAAGTTTGACGTCGTGATCGTCGGCGCCGGTGGCTCCGGCATGCGCGCCTCCTTGCAACTGGCCCGCGCGGGCCTGAACGTGGCCGTGCTCTCCAAGGTCTTCCCGACCCGCTCGCACACCGTGGCGGCGCAGGGCGGCATTGGCGCCTCGCTGGGCAATATGTCCGACGACAACTGGCACTACCACTTCTACGACACCGTCAAGGGCTCCGACTGGCTCGGCGACCAGGACGCCATCGAGTTCATGTGCCGCGAAGCGCCCAAGGTCGTGTACGACCTCGAGCACATGGGCATGCCCTTTGACCGCAACCCCGACGGCACGATTTACCAGCGCCCCTTCGGCGGCCACACCGCCAACTACGGCGAGAAGCCGGTGCAGCGCGCCTGCGCCGCGGCCGACCGCACCGGTCACGCCATGCTGCACACCCTGTACCAGCAGAACGTGGCCGCCCGCACCAGCTTCTTTGTGGAGTGGATGGCGCTTGACCTGATCCGCGACGCCGACGGCGATGTGGTGGGCGTGACCGCGCTCGAGATGGAAACCGGCGACCTGCACATCCTGCACGCCAAGACCGTGCTGCTGGCCACCGGTGGTGCCGGCCGCATCTACCAGGCCTCGACCAACGCCTTCATCAACACCGGCGACGGCCTGGGCATGGCCGCGCGCGCGGGCATCCCGCTCGAGGACATGGAGTTCTGGCAGTTCCACCCCACCGGCGTGGCCGGCGCGGGCGTGCTGCTGACCGAGGGCTGCCGGGGCGAAGGTGCCATCTTGCTCAACAGCAATGGCGAGCGCTTCATGGAGCGCTACGCGCCCACCCTGAAGGACCTGGCCCCGCGTGACTTTGTCTCGCGCTCGATGGACCAGGAAATCAAGGAAGGCCGTGGCTGCGGTCCCAACAAGGACTACGTGCTGCTCAAGCTCGACCACCTGGGCGCCGAGACCATCCACAAGCGCCTGCCTTCGGTGTACGAGATCGGCATCAACTTTGCCAACGTCGACATCACCAAGGAGCCGATCCCGGTGGTGCCCACCATCCACTACCAGATGGGCGGTATCCCGACCAACATCCACGGCCAGGTCGTCACGCAAACCGCCAGCGACCACAACGCGGTGGTCAACGGTCTTTACGCGGTGGGCGAGTGCTCTTGCGTGTCGGTGCACGGCGCCAACCGCCTGGGCACCAACTCGCTGCTCGACCTGCTGGTCTTTGGCCGCGCCGCGGGCAACCACATCGTCGACTACGCCGGCAAGAGCCGCGCCCACAAGCCGCTGCCCGCCAATGCCGCCGAGCGCACCCTCGAGCGCCTGAACGCCCTGGAAGGCCGCCGCGACGGTGAGTACGCGCAGGACGTGGCCAACGACATGCGCGCCGCCATGCAGCAGCACGCGGGCGTGTTCCGCACCCAGCTGAGCATGGACGAAGGCGTGCAGAAGATTGCCGACATCCGCGAGCGCGTCAAGTCCATCGGTCTGAAGGACAACTCGCGCGTGTTCAACACCGCCCGCATCGAGGCGCTTGAAGTCGAGAACCTGATCGAGGCCGCACAGGCCACCATGGTCTCGGCCGCTGCCCGCAAAGAGTGCCGTGGCGCCCACACCGTGAGCGATTACGAGCGCCCGGCCGATGACCCGGTCGCACCGCTCGGCCGCGACGATGCCAACTGGATGAAGCACACCCTCTGGCACAGCGAAGGCAACCAACTGACCTACAAGCCGGTCAAGCTCAAGCCCCTGACGGTGGACTCCGTGCCGCCCAAGGTTCGCACTTTCTGATCCGGAACGCCAGAGAACACCCCCAAGGACACGACCATGGAAAAACGTACCTTCCAGATCTACCGCTACGACCCGGACAAGGACAGCAAGCCCTACATGCAGACCATCGAGATCGAACTCGAAGGCAATGAGCGCATGTTGCTGGACGCCCTGATGAAGCTCAAGGCCAAGGATCCCACCCTGTCCTTCCGCCGCTCCTGCCGCGAAGGCGTGTGCGGTTCGGACGCCATGAACATCAACGGCAAGAACGGTCTGGCCTGCCTGACCAATATGAAGACGCTCAAGGGCACCATCGTGCTCAAGCCGCTGCCCGGCCTGCCGGTCGTGCGCGACCTGATCGTCGACATGACGCAGTTCTTCAAGCAGTACCACTCGATCAAGCCCTACCTGATCAACCACACGATCCCCCCCGAGACCGAGCGCCTGCAGTCTCCGGAAGAGCGTGAGGAGCTCAACGGCCTGTACGAGTGCATTCTGTGCGCGAGCTGCTCGACCAGCTGCCCCTCGTTCTGGTGGAACCCCGACAAGTTCGTCGGCCCTGCCGGTCTGCTGCAAGCCTACCGCTTCATCGCCGACAGCCGTGACCAGGCCACGGGGGAGCGCCTCGACAACCTCGAGGACCCCTACCGCCTGTTCCGCTGCCACACCATCATGAACTGCGTCGATGTCTGCCCCAAGGGTCTGAACCCCACCAAGGCCATCGGCAAGATCAAGGAAATGATGGTCCGTCGCGCGGTCTGATGCGCCCATGCGCGCCTTGCGCCCGCGTGCGCAAGGCCGCTTCGGTGGGCCGGCCAAGGGCCGTTCCACCGAAGCGCTCCAACCCAGGCCCCAAGCCCCACATGCCCATGAACGACGCCGCCTCCCCCTCGCTGGCATCGGTGACCGAATCGGTCACCGGTCAGCCTTGGCAAGCCTGGTCGGTCAGCGGCCAGGCGCAGGACCCGCTGGACGAGCGGGCCCTGAGCAAACTGCGCTGGCGTTGCCGCCGCGGTTTGCTCGAGAATGACCTGTTCATCGAGCGCTTCTTCCGCAGGTATGAATCTCGCTTGACCGTCGGTCAGGCCCGCGGCATGTATGTGCTGATGGACCTGTCCGACAACGATCTCCTGGATCTGCTGCTGCGCCGCAAGGCGTTGCCCCCCGAGATCGGCACCGACGAGGTGCGGGACGTGCTGGAAATGCTCAGAAGTTGACCCAGTTTGGGTCGTGAATGGTTTTAATCGAGGAAAACCCATGAAAGTCGCCGACTACAAAGCCACCCTGTCGTTCTCGAACGGCAGCCCCAGCGTCGAAATGCCCGTCTATGGCGGCAGCATCGGTCCGGACGTGATCGATATCCGCAAGCTGTACGGTCAGACCGGCATGTTCACCTACGACCCGGGCTTTTTGTCGACCGCCTCGTGCCAATCGGCCATCACCTACATCGACGGCGACAAGGGCGAGCTGCTGTACCGCGGCTACCCCATCGAGCAACTGGCCACCAGCTGCGACTACCTGGACACCTGCTACCTGCTGCTCAACGGCGACCTGCCCAACGAAAAAGAGCGCGGCGACTTCCACAAGCTGGTGACCAATCACACGATGGTCAACGAGCAGATGCAGTTCTTCCTGCGCGGTTTCCGCCGTGACGCGCACCCGATGGCCGTGCTGACCGGTCTGGTGGGCGCCCTGTCGGCCTTCTATCACGACAGCACCGACATCAACAACCCCGAGCACCGCCACATTGCCGCGATCCGCCTGATCGCCAAGATGCCGACCCTGGTGGCCATGGCCTACAAATACGGCGTGGGCCAGCCCTATATGTACCCGCGCAACGACCTGAGCTATGCCGGCAACTTCCTGCGCATGATGTTCGGCACCCCTTGCGAGGACTACAAGGTCAACCCGGTGCTCGAGCGCGCCATGGACCGCATCTTCATCCTGCACGCCGACCACGAGCAGAACGCCTCGACCTCGACCGTGCGCCTGTGCGGCTCCTCGGGCACCAACCCCTTTGCCGCCATCGCCGCTGGCGTGGCCTGCCTGTGGGGCCCGGCCCACGGCGGTGCCAACGAGGCGTGCCTGAACATGCTGGAAGAAATCCAGGCCATGGGCGGCGTGAGCAAGGTCGGCGAGTTCATGAACCAGGTCAAGGACAAGAACTCCGGCGTCAAGCTGATGGGCTTTGGCCACCGCGTCTACAAGAACTACGACCCGCGCGCCAAGCTGATGCAGGAAACCTGCAACGAGGTGCTGGCCGAGCTGGGCCTGGAAAACGATCCGCTGTTCAAGCTGGCCAAAGAGCTGGAAAAGATCGCCCTCGAAGACGACTACTTCGTGCAGCGCAAGCTCTACCCGAACGTTGACTTCTACTCGGGCATCGTGCAGCGCGCCATCGGCATCCCGGTGAACCTGTTCACCGGCATCTTTGCCCTGGCCCGCACCGTTGGCTGGATCGCCCAGCTCAACGAAATGATCAGCGACCCCGAGTACAAGATCGGCCGTCCGCGCCAGCTCTTCACCGGTGCTGCCCGCCGCGACGTGCCCGCTGGCATGAAGCGCTGATCGCGCCTGGCCCAGGGCGGCGGCCATGCGCTGCTGCCCACGGCCCCCCAGGACCGCCAGGCCTGCGCCTTGCGGTCCTTTTTCTTGCCGCGACCGGCCGTGCCACGGGGAGGATCCCCAAGCCCGCGCCGCGCGCATAAAATGACGGGTTCACACGAGGAACGCCATGGGACGCACCCTTTACGACAAGATCTGGGACGAGCACGTTGTCCACACCGAGGAGGACGGCACCGCTGTTCTCTACATCGACCGCCATCTGGTCCATGAGGTCACCAGCCCACAGGCCTTCGAGGGCCTGCGACAGGCCGGGCGCAAGGTCTGGCGCGTCAGCTCCATCGTGGCCACCGCCGACCACAACACGCCCACCACCGGCTGGGAGCGCGGCTACGACGGCATCACCGACCCGATCAGCAAGGAGCAGGTGCTCACGCTCGACAGCAACATCGCCAGCTTCGGGGCGGCCGCCTTCTTCCCCTTCCTGCACAAGCGCCAGGGCATCGTGCATGTGATCGGCCCGGAAAACGGCGCCACCCTGCCCGGCATGACTGTGGTGTGTGGCGACTCGCACACCTCCACCCACGGGGCTTTTGGCGCACTGGCCCACGGCATCGGCACCTCCGAGGTTGAGCACGTCATGGCCACCCAGACGCTGCTGGCCAAAAAAGCCAAGAACATGCTGATCAAGGTCGAAGGCCAGGTCACCAAGGGCGTGACCGCCAAGGACATCGTGCTGGCCATCATCGGCAAGATCGGTACCGCCGGCGGCACCGGCTACACCATCGAATTTGCCGGCAGTGCCATCCGCGCCCTGAGCATGGAAGGCCGCATGACGGTTTGCAACATGGCCATCGAAGGCGGCGCCCGCGCGGGCCTGGTGGCGGTGGACGACAAAACGATTGAATACGTCAAAGGCCGCCTGCTCTCGCCCACCGGCGTCGAGTGGGACCAGGCCGTGACGTACTGGAAAACGCTGCACTCCGACGAAGGCGCCAAGTTCGACGCCGTGGTGGAGCTGGACGCCGCACAAATCGTGCCGCAAGTGACATGGGGCACCTCGCCCGAGATGGTGCTGGGCATTGACGGCCAGACACCTGACCCCGATCGCGA
>JBEBDJ010000031.1:0-20969 GCA_041157045.1 Pseudomonadota bacterium | reverse complement strand
GAGGCCCTGGTCGACGAGTGGCTGCTGTACCTGGCGCCACGCTTCATGGGCCCGGGTCAGGGCCTGGCCCACCTGCCCGCGCTGGCGGGCATCGACCCTTGGCCCGAGCACCTGGCCCTGCGCTTTCACGAGGTCTCGCCCGTGGGGCCGGATCTGCGCCTGCGCTTGCGCCGGCGCTGAACCCGCAGCGCATGGGGCAAGCGCCCCGATCGCTGATCAGCCGAAGGTCAGGGTGCGCACGCCCTGGGCCGTGCCCAGCAGGCACACATGTGCCTTCTGGTGCGCAAAGACCCCAACAGTGACCACGCCGGGCCACTGGCTGACCTGGTCCTCAAACGCGAGCGGGTCGGCGATGCGCAGGCCGCGCACGTCCAGGATGTGCTGGCCGTTGTCGGTCACCAGGGGCTGGCCGTTCTTCAGGCGCAGGCTGGCCTGCCCGCCCATGGCGGCAAACTGACGCACCAGGCGCGCGCTGGCCATGGGAATGATCTCGACCGGCAGCGGAAAAGCGCCCAGCACCGGGACCAGCTTGGACTCGTCGGCAATGCAGACAAAGCGCTCGGACTGCGCGGCCACGATCTTCTCGCGCGTGAGGGCCGCGCCGCCACCCTTGACCATGTGGCCCTGCTCGTCGATCTCGTCGGCACCATCGACATACACGGCCAGGCGCTCGACGGCATTGCTGTCGAGCACCGGAATGCCCAGCGCCTGCAGGCGCGCGGTGGAGGCCTCGGAGCTGGAGACCGCGCCGGCAATGCGCTCGGGCATGCGACCCAGGGCATCGATGAAGTGGTTGACCGTGGAGCCGGTGCCCACGCCGATGATCTGGCCGGGGGTGATGTATTGCACAGCGGCCTGGCCTACCAGCGCCTTGAGTTCGTCCTGGGTCATGAAAGAGTCCTGGGTGCGCGGCCGGCAGGCCGCTGGGGTTTGCGACAATCGGGGTTGATGACCGGAATTATCCAATGTCCCTGATCCCTTACGCCCTCGCCCGCCCCTTTCTGTTCAACATGGACCCGGAGGCGGCGCATGACTTCACGCTCGACCAGCTGGCGCGCACGCAAAACACCTGGCTCGACCGCGCCTATCGGCAGCGCTTTGTGGCCGATCCGGTGACGCTGGCGGGCCTGCGCTTTCCCAACCGGGTGGGCCTGGCCGCGGGCCTGGACAAGAACGCCCGCTGCATCGACGGCCTGGCGGCCATGGGCTTTGGTTTTATCGAGGTGGGCACGGTGACGCCGCTGGCGCAACCGGGCAATGCCAAGCCGCGCATGTTCCGCCTGCCCCAGGCACAGGCGCTCATCAATCGCTTTGGCTTCAACAACGAGGGCCTGCAGGCTTTTGTGGCCAATGTGCAGCGCTCGCGCATGCGCCAGCAGCCCGAGGCCACGCGGCCCTTGCTGGGCCTGAACATTGGCAAGAACGCCGCCACCCCCATCGAAGAGGCCACGCGCGACTACCTGCTGGGGCTCGATGGCGTCTACCCCTTTGCCGACTACGTCACCGTCAACATCTCGAGCCCCAACACCAAGAACCTGCGCGCCCTGCAATCCGACGAGGCCCTGGATGCCTTGCTGGGGGCCTTGAGCGAGCGCCGCGAGGCCCTGGCCCAGCAGCATGGCCGCCGGGTGCCGATGTTCCTGAAAATTGCGCCCGATCTGGACGAGGTGCAGATCGCCCTGATTGCCGCCACCTTGCGCCGGCACGGCATGGACGGTGTGATCGCCACCAACACCACGCTGGCGCGCGAGGCGGTGCAAGGCTTGCCGCATGCGCAAGAGGCTGGTGGCCTGTCGGGCGCGCCGGTGCGCGAGGCCAGCAATGCGGTGATCCGCCAGCTGCGCCAGGCGCTGGGGCGCGACTACCCCATCATCGGGGTGGGCGGCATCCTGAGCGCGGCCGATGCGCGCGCCAAGATCGAGGCGGGCGCGGACGTGGTGCAGATCTACACCGGCCTGGTCTACCGGGGCCCGGCCCTGGTGACCGAGGTGGCCAGCGCGCTGCAGCAGCAAGGCCGCTGAGCCGTCACGCCGCCGGCGCGCCCAGCTGCGCCTGCACCCACTCGGCCAGCGCCAGCGAACTGGTCAGGCCCGGGGACTCGATGCCCAGCAAATGCACCAGGCCCGGCACGCCATGCTGGGCCGGCCCCAGCACGGCAAAGTCGGCCGCTGGCGCGCCCGGCCCGCTGATCTTGGGTCGCATGCCGGCATACGCCGGCTGCAAGGCCCCCTCGGGCAGGCCCGGCCAGTAGCGCCGCACCTCGGCCTCAAACAGCGGGGCGCGCTCGGGCGGCACCTGCAGGTCGTGCGGATCGTCCACCCACTGCACATCGGGCCCAAAGCGCGCCTGACCGCCCAAATCGAGCGTGAGGTGAATGCCCAGGCCGGCCGCTTCGGGCACCGGGTAGATCAGGCGCGAAAACGGCGCCCGCGCGCTCAGGGTGAAGTAGTGGCCCCGGGCATAGAAGGCCGTGGGCAACAGGCCTGGCGCATGGCCCACGGTGTGCGCCAAGGCCACCGCATGCAGGCCCGCGCTGTTGACCACTTGCCGCGCCGCCAGCTCGGTGCCGTCGTGGCAGCGCAGCACCAGCAGGGGGCCGCTGGCGTCGGTGCTGGGCGTGATGGCCGCCACGCCCGATTGCACCGCCAGCAAACCACCGGCGGCCTCCAGGTCGGCCAGCAGGGCCAGCATCAGGCCGTGGCTGTCGACGATGCCGGTCTCGGGCGAGAGCAGCGCGCCCTCGCAGGCCAGGGCCGGCTCCAGGGCCAGCGCCTCGTCGCGCGAGAGGCGCTGCAGCGCCACCCCGTTGTGCTGCGCCTTCTGCTGGATCTGCTGCAGGACCTGGCACTGCTCGGCGGTGGTGGCCACGATCAGCTTGCCGCAGCGCCGATGCGCCACCGCCCGCTCGGCTGCGTAGGCATAAAGCAGTTGACGGCCGCGCACGCACAGCTGGGCCTTGAGCGATCCGGCGGGGTAGTAAATGCCGGCGTGGATCACCTCGGAGTTGCGCGCACTGGTGCCCGTGCCAAAGGTCTCGGCCGACTCCAGCACCAGCACCTCCTGGCCTTGCCGGGCCAGCGCCCGCGCCACGGCCAGGCCCACCACGCCCGCGCCCACCACCACGGTCTGCACCACATCCACACGCTGCTCCCCAGGCCCGCAGGCCCCAGATGGTCCACAACACCCCAGTCGGTGCGGGGTCTGACACCGTCACGACAGACGCCGCTTGACCGCTGGGTCACACTGTGGATTGTCCTTCAGCCCTGGGAGATTTTCATGACCATGCCTGCTCTCTTTCGTCTGGACGGCCGTGTGGCCGTGGTCACCGGCGCCAGCCGGGGCATTGGCCGCGCGATTGCGCACCAGCTGGCGCAGGCCGGCGCCCGCGTGGTGGTGAGCAGCCGCACCCTCTCGGCCTGCGAGGCGGTGGTGGCCGAGATCGAGGCGCAAGGCGGCGAGGCCATGGCCGCGCAAGCGAACATCTCTGACCCTGCGCAACTGTCGGCCATGCTGGCGGCGGCCCGTGCGCGCTGGGGCGGCATCGACATCCTGGTCTGCAACGCGGCCAGCAACCCCTACTATGGGCCGCTCACCGGTGTGAGCGATGCGCAGTTCGACAAGATCATGCGCAACAACGTGCTCTCGAGCATCTGGCTCTGCCGCGAGGTCTACCCAGACATGAAGGCCCGCCGCAACGGCGCCATCGTGCTGATCTCTTCGGTGGGCGGCCTGCACGGCTCCGAGGTGATCGGCGCCTACAACCTGAGCAAGGCCGCCGACATGCAGCTGGCGCGCAACCTGGCGGTGGAGTGGGGGCCGGACAACATCCGCGTCAACACCATCGCCCCGGGCCTGATCCGCACCGACTTTGCGCGCGCCCTGCACGAAAACCCCGAGATCCGCGCCCGGGTCGAGGGCCAGACGCCGCTGCGCCGCCTGGGCGAGGCCGAGGACATTGGCGGTGTGGCCCTGATGCTGGCCAGCGATGCGGGCCGCTACATCACCGGCCAGACCGTGGTGGTGGACGGCGGCATGATGATCCGCTGAGCGCGCAAAACAAAACCCGCGCAGGCCAGCCTGGCCAGGCGCGGGTTGAGGGCTTGCGCGGCCGGCCCGGTGGGCCCGGGCCAGATCACACGATCAAGCGAAGTTCTTCTCGACGAAGGACCAGTTGACCAGCTTGTCGAGGAAGGTCTCGACGAACTTGGGACGCAGGGTGCGGTAGTCGATGTAGTAGGCGTGTTCCCACACGTCCACGGTCAGCAGCGGGGTGTCGCCCGTGGTCAGCGGGGTGCCAGCGGCGCCCATGTTGACGATGTCGAGCGACCCGTCGGCCTTCTTGACCAGCCAGGTCCAGCCCGAACCGAAGTTGCCCACGGCGCTCTTGACGAAGGCTTCACGGAAACCGGCCAGGCTGCCCCACTTGGCGTTGATGGCCGCGGCCAGGGCGCCGGTGGGCTCGCCGCCGCCGTTGGGCTTCATGCAGTTCCAGAAGAAGGTGTGGTTCCAGATCTGGGCGGCGTTGTTGTAGATGCCACCGCTGGACTTCTTGACGATGGACTCGAGGTCGAGGTTTTCGAACTCGGTGCCCTTTTGCAGGTTGTTCAGGTTGACCACGTACGCGTTGTGGTGCTTGCCGTGGTGGAACTCCAGCGTTTCCTTGCTGTAGTGGGGTTCCAGGGCGTCGATGGCGTACGGCAGGGCCGGCAGGGTGTGTTCCATGAGAATCCTTTCGGGTGTTGCTTCAAACTTGCGGATTGTAGGCCCGCGCGGGCGGCCCTGCTCGGGGCCGGGGTGCCGGCCCACACGCCAGCGGGGGCTTGGGCCCGCCGGGCTCAGTCGGGACGTGGGGCCTGCGCCAGGGCGTCGGCCTGCACCGCCTGCACCTGCAGCTGGGCCTGGCCGTCCACCAAGCGGGCCTGCACCGTCTGGCCCGGGCGCAACTGGGCGCTGCGCGTGAGGGCCTGGCCCTGCTCGTCGCTGATCCAGGCAAAGCCGCGCTCGAGCACGCGCTGCGGATCGAGCGCCGCCAGGCGCACCGACAGGTGCTGCAGGCGCTGCTGCGGGGTCTGCAGGGCGCGATCACGGGCCTGGGCCAGGCGCTCGGCCTGCCGGGCCAGGCGCTGCTGCGGCCACTGCAGGTCGCGGGTGGTGGATTGGCGCAGCCGCTCGTCCTGTCGGTCCAGGCGGCGCCAGGCCTGGTGCAGGCCCGCTTGCAGGCCGCTTTGCAGGCGGTGCTGCCACTGCTGCAGGCTGTGGCGCTGGGCGGCCAGGCGCTGCTGCGGCCGGCCCAGGCGGCCCGCCAGCGCATCCAGGCCCTGCGCCTGCCGATCGAGCCAGCGTTCGGTGCCGCGCTGCAATCCTTGCTGCAGGGCCTGCAGCTGCTGCAGCAGGGCCTCGCGGCTGGTGGCGGCCAGCTCGGCGGCGGCCGTGGGGGTGGGCGCGCGCAAGTCGGCCACAAAGTCGGCAATGGTGAAGTCGGTCTCGTGCCCCACCCCGCTGATGACCGGCACGGGCGAACGCGCCAGCTGGTGGGCCAGGGCCTCGTCGTTGAAGGCCCAGAGGTCTTCCATCGAGCCGCCCCCGCGCACCAGCAGGATCAGGTCGATGGGCAGGGCATCGGGCCCCTGCACGCGGTCGTACACGCGCTGCAAGGCCTCGATCAGGCTGGCCGGCGCCGTGGCGCCTTGCACCTGTGCTGGCGAGAGCCACACCGGCAGATGCGGCACCCGCCGCTGCAAGGCCGTGACCACGTCCTGCCAGGCAGCGGCCTGCGGCGAGGTCACCACCGCCAGGCCCCGCGGGTGGCTGGGCAGCGCGCGCTTGCGCGCCTCGTCAAACAGGCCTTGCGCGGCCAGGCGCTCTTTCAGGCGCAGGAACTGCTCGAACAGGGCGCCCTGCCCGGCCCGCTGCATCTGCTCGACCACCAGCTGCAGATCGCCGCGGGCCTCGTAGACCCCCAGGCGCCCGCTGACCTCGACCGCCTCGCCGTCGCGCGGCACAAAGTCCAGCTGCATGGCCGCGCGGCGAAACATGGCGCATCGCACCTGCCCCTCGGTGTCCTTGAGCGAGAAGTAGCAGTGGCCGCTGGCCGCCCGCGAAAACCCGCTGATCTCGCCGCGCACACGGACGGGGTTGAAGCGGGTATCAAGCGCCTCCCCCACGGCCCGGCACAGCAGGCCCACGGTCCACACCGGCGCGCCCGCCGGGCGCAGGTCCAGGCGGCTCAAGTGCGCGCTCCCGGGTGATCCTGCCCGAGGATATCCACAGATGCACGCGCCCCACATACACGTGTGTATCGCTCAGACCGCACTTGATAGAGGTTTTTCAAGCGATTGTTTTTAAATGAGAATTCAGAAATTTTCACAATACAGAATTTAAAACCGTCGCGGAGCAAATGGATACCCTGGTCAACAAGAGCGCGTTGTTCACAAAGTTATCCACGGCTTTTCCAGACCTGTTGGGGCGTGCACCGGGTCGCGGACCGCGCCGTCCACCGCCCCAAGTCTGGCATGATGGCCGCATGCAAGCAGGCGGGCTTTGGACACGTGATGAGCGCAACATTCTGGCATCGTAACCTGCCCCGGGTGTGGCAGCAAAAAGGCCTGGTGGCCCGCTTGCTGTGGCCCGTGGCTGCGTTGGCGGCCGCTTGGGTGCGCTTGCGCCGCTGGCGCCATGCGCGGGGCGACAGCCCGGTCGCTCGCCTGCCCGTGCCGGTGCTGGTGGTGGGCAACTTCACCGTGGGCGGCAGCGGCAAAACCCCCTTGACCATCGCGCTGGTGCGCGAGATGTCGGCGCGCGGTTGGCGCGTGGGCGTGGTCTCGCGCGGGCACGGCCGCCAGGGCGTGGCGCCCCGGTCGGTGGCGCCCGATGACCGGCCCGACGCGGTGGGCGACGAGCCGCTCTTGCTGGCCCGCGACACCGGCGTGCCGGTCTGGGTGGGACAGGCCCGGGCCGACGCCGCACGCGCCCTGCTGGCGGCGCACCCCGAGGTGGACCTGATCATTTGCGACGACGGCCTGCAACACCTGGCGCTGGCACGCGATGTCGAGATCGCGCTGCAGGACGAGCGCGGCCTGGGCAACGGCTGGCTGTTGCCCGCTGGCCCCCTGCGCGAGCCGGTGCGGCCCGTGGACTGGCGCGTGCACACCGGCGCCCAGCCGCCCGCCGAGGCAGGCCTGGTGTGGGCGCAACGGGTGCTGCACGACACCCTGGTCAACGGGCATGGCCAAACCTGGACGCTGCAAGCCGCCCAAGGCCAGCCAGTCGACGCGGTGGCGGGCATTGGCCACCCGGAAGGCTTTTTTGCGCTGCTGCGCGCGCGCGGCCTGCAACTGGCCCACGCCTGGCCACGACCCGACCACCACGACTACCAGGATGACCCGGTGGGTTCGCCCGAGCGGCCCCTCTTGTGCACGCACAAGGACGCGGTCAAGCTCTGGCGCACGCAGCCGCAGGCCTGGGCCGTGGGCATGGACCTGCGATTGCCCCCATCGTTTTGCGACGCACTGTCGGCGCGCCTGCATGAGCGCGCCGCACGACTATCATCGGCACATGGACACCAAACTGCTTGAACTGCTGGTCTGCCCCGTCACCAAGGGCCCGTTGGTGCTGGACCGCGAGCGCCAGGAACTGGTCTCGCGCAGCGCCCGCCTGGCCTACCCGGTGCGCGACGGCATGCCCATCCTGCTGGAAAACGAGGCGCGGACCCTGACCGACGCCGAGATCGAACACTGGGCCAACACCCGCACCCCGAGCGTCTGACATGGCCCACGCCAACTTCACCGTGCTCATTCCGGCGCGCATGGCATCCAGCCGTCTGCCCGACAAACCCCTGGCCGACATTGCCGGCCTGCCCATGGTGGTGCGCGTGGCGCAACAAGCGCAGCGCAGTGGCGCGCAGGCCGTGGTGGTGGCCGCCGACGACGAGCGCGTGGTGGCAGCTTGCCAAGCGCACGGCGTGCGGGCGCTGATGACACGGGCCGACCACCCCAGCGGCAGCGACCGCCTGGCCGAGGCCTGCGAGCAACTGGGCCTGGACGGCCAGGACGTGGTGGTCAATGTGCAGGGCGACGAACCCCTGATGCCGCCCGCGCTGATTGGCGAGGTGGCCCGCTGCCTGACCGAGCGCCCCGAGGCCAGCATGAGCACCGCCGCCCACCCGGTGGCGAGCCTGGCGGACTTTCAAAGCCCGAACGTGGTGAAGGTGGTGACCGACGCGCAGGGCCTGGCGCTGTACTTCAGCCGCGCGTGCATCCCCTGGTGGCGCGACGGGCAACCGCTGCAAGCCCTGCCCAGCCCCACCCCGCTGCGGCACCTGGGCATCTACGCCTACCGCGCCGGCTTTTTGCGGGCCTTCCCGCGCTTGCCGCAAGCCCCGCTCGAGGTGCTCGAATCGCTCGAGCAATTGCGCGCGCTGTGGCACGGCCACCGCATTGCGGTGCACATCACCCCCGAGGCCCCGGCCACGGGCGTGGACACCCCCGAGGACCTGGCCCGGGTGCGCGCCGCCTGGCGCGACTGAATTCACGGCGACCTCCCGCCGCCCCGGGCGTCAGTTTGCCGCAGGGCGTGCATGCTATCCTTGCCGCATGGGCCGGCATTGCATCCGCCCATGAGACAAGGACCTATTCATGCGATTGATTCTGTTGGGCGCGCCCGGCGCGGGCAAAGGCACCCAGGCCACCTTCATCTGCCAGAAGTACGGCATCCCCCAAATTTCCACGGGCGATATGCTGCGCGCTGCCGTCAAGGCCGGCACGCCGCTGGGCCAGCAGGCACAAAGCGTGATGGCCTCGGGCGGTCTGGTCAGCGACGACCTCATCATCAGCCTCGTCAAAGAGCGCATTGCCCAGCCCGATTGCAGCAATGGCTTTCTGTTTGACGGCTTCCCCCGCACCATTCCGCAGGCCGATGCCATGCGCGCTGCCGGCGTGAAGCTCGATTACGTGCTCGAGATCGACGTGCCCTTTGAGGCCATCATCGAGCGCATGTCGGGCCGCCGCTCGCACCCCGCTTCGGGCCGCACCTACCATGTCACCTTCAACCCGCCCAAGGTGGCCGGGGTGGACGACGTGACCGGCGAGCCGCTGGTCCAGCGCGAGGACGACAAGGAAGAGACCGTGCGCAAGCGCCTGGACGTGTACAGCGCCCAGACCCGTCCGCTGGTCGACTACTACTCGCAGTGGGCCGCCCAGGATCCGGCCAATGCCCCCAAGTACCGCGCCATCAGCGGCATGGGCAACGTGGACCAGATCACCGCATCGGCGCTGCAGGCCCTGGCCAGCTAAACCGCGCGCTGCGCCACCCACACCGCCTGCGGCTTGCGCCCAGGCGGTTTTTTTTCGTGGGGGCGTGGCCAGAACCGAGAAGGTTCAGGCGGTGGGGGCGGCGCGCGCCACCAGGATCTCCAGCAAGAGCTGCACCCGGGCCTTGACCGGGTTGAGCCCGGCCGAGTCGGGCCAGGGCGAGGCCTCCACGCTGATCACCCGGCCCAGCGGGCAGCGGCTGGCGCGCCGCACCGGCAGGTCGTGTCGCGCCAGCAGCACCTCGGCCAGGTCCTGGTGCAAGGTGCCATTGCCGGTGCAGGCCAGCACCAGGCCGTCGATGCCGCTGTGGAGCAGGGCCTGCAAGGCCCGCGCATCCGCCCCCGCATGGCTGAACCAGATGGGCACGCGCGGCCAGTCGGCCACGGGCGTGGCCAGCACCGCCGCCAAAGCGCCCGCTGGTGCTTGTGGCCAGTCGGGGGAAGCCGCTTGTGCGGCAGGCACCTGCCAGACCAGCGCCGCATCGCACTGCCCGCGCAGCGCGTGCTCGCCCGACGAGAAGGTGTGCACCGATTGCGGATGGAACTTGCTGACCGGCCCCGCCGCATGGGCTTGCCCCGCCGCCACCAGGCTCACGCCGCCGGCGGCGGGGTGCGCGCTCCAGGCCAGGGCATCGCGCAAATTGCCCGGCCCGTCCGGCTCGGGGGCCGTGGCCGGTCGCATGGCGCAGGTCAGCACCACCGGTTTGACCGGGGCAAGCACCTGCGCCAGCCACCAGGCGGTCTCTTCGATGGTGTCGGTGCCATGCGTGATCACGATCGCCTGCACCGCCGGGTCGTCCAGGGCCTGCGACACCCGCCGTGCCAGGGCCTGCCATGTGGCGTGGTCCATGTCTTTGCTGTCGAGCTGGGCCAGCTGTTCGGTGACCAGGGTGCGCCCAGCCAGCGCCTGGGCCAGACCGGGCACGCCGGCAACCAGCTGGTCCACACCAATCTGTCCGGCCACGTAGGCCAGGGGGTGGCCATCGGCCGAACCGGCGCCGGCAATGGTGCCGCCGGTGCCCAGAAGCAACACATGGGGTGCGGGAGTTGAAAAAGGCACTTGCATCTTTTGTGAAGCTGGTTAAAAATACAGTCACTGGATAAATCAACAGATCACCCAGCCCCTCACCGCCATTGTGCAGGAGACCGACATGGACTCGTTCAAGCTCACCGAACGCCAGCAACAAATCCTGGACCTGATCCGCCGTGCCATTGCCAGCACCGGCGCGCCGCCCACGCGCGCCGAAATCGCCACCGCCCTGGGCTTCAAGTCGGCCAACGCCGCCGAAGAGCACCTCAAGGCCCTGGCGCGCAAAGGCGCGATCGAGCTGGTCAGCGGCACCTCGCGCGGGATCCGCCTGCGGGGCACGGGCAGCAGCACCAGCCGCGGCGCGGGCGATCTGCTCAGCCTGTCCCTGCCCGGCATGAACCAGCTGAGCCTGCCCCTGGTGGGCCGTGTGGCGGCGGGTTCGCCCATCCTGGCGCAAGAGCATGTCGACCAGACCTATGCCATCGAGGCCAGCCTGTTTGCCGAGGCCCCCGACTACCTGCTGCGGGTGCGCGGCATGTCGATGCGCGACGCCGGCATCATGGACGGTGACCTGCTGGCCGTCAAAGCCACCAAAGACGTGCGCAACGGCCAGATCGTGGTGGCGCGCCTGGGCGACGACGTGACCGTCAAGCGCCTGCACCGCTCGGGTGGCCGCATCGAGCTGCTGCCCGAAAACCCCGACTACGCCCCCATCGTGGTCGACCCCGAAGAACCGTTTGACATCGAAGGCCGTGCGGTCGGACTGATCCGCAACACCTTGATGATGTAAGCCCTGCCCGGGCCGGCTGGTGGCGGGCGTCGTCCAAACGACCCACCGACCCGGGCATTCATTGCGCAATCCTGCCTGTGTTCAACCGATTTGGATTGAAAGGTTTCACATGGGAATCGCTCTTCTGGCCATGAACGGCCTGCAACACTGGATGGACCGCTGGTTCAGCCCCACCCCGACCCGCCACACCGCGCAGCCCAGCGGCACGCCCACCCACCGGACCGTGGGCAAGGTGGTGCCCCTGCACCCCACCGACCGCCCGGCCGTGCAGCGCCGCCATGCCCCGGCGGCCCAGCGACCGATCGCGGCCCCGGCGGTGCGCATGCGCCGCCTGTCGGAATCGGGACAACGCCCCGAGCAAGCGGGTCGCATGGTCATCAGCGGCCGCATGGCCGACGTCTGCGCCGAACTCGACCGCCTGGCCCAGCGCGAAGCCGCGCAATGCGCGGCCCAAAGCGCCCGCAGCGCCCGCCACTGAAGCCCCCAGCCCGGGGCCAGCGCCTGATCGGGTGGCGGCCCTGGCCCCAGGGCGGGCAAGCGGGCCATCGCCCACACACCTGCCCACACACCGCCCCATCCACCAGCCCATCCACCGGCCCATCCACCGGCCCATACATTGGTGTTCGCAAGTCGGGGGGCATCTGCCCCAAAACCGGGCGCGCTTCAGGGCACAATCGGGGGGATGAACATTGTCATCCTGGACGACTATCAAGACGCCGTCCGCAAGCTCGACTGCGCGACCAAGCTTGAACCGTATTCGGCCAAGGTCTACACCAACTCGATCAAGGGATTGGGCCAGTTGGCCATCCGCCTGCGCGACGCCGACATCGTGGTGCTGATCCGAGAGCGCACGCCCATGCCGCGTGCCCTGATCGAAAAACTCCCGCGCCTGAAATTGATTTCGCAAACCGGACCGGTGAGCGGCCACATCGACCTGCAGGCCTGCAGCGAGCGCGGGGTGGCGGTGGCCGAGGGCAAGGGCTCGCCCTTTGCCCCCGCCGAACTCACCTGGTCGCTGATCATGGCGGCCGCGCGGCGCTTGCCGCAATACATCGGCAACCTCAAGCATGGGGCCTGGCAGCAGGCCGGCCTCAAGGCCGCCTCCATGCCCCCCAACTTCGGGCTGGGCGTGCTGCTGCGGGGCAAGATCCTGGGCATCTGGGGCTACGGCAAGATCGGCCAGTTGGTGGCGGGCTACGGCCGCGCCTTTGGCATGCGGGTGCAGGTCTGGGGCAGCGAGGCCTCGCGCCAGAAGGCCGTGGCCGACGGGTACGAGGCGGCCGAGAGCCGCGAGGCTTTTTTCTCGGAATGCGATGTGCTGTCGGTGCACCTGCGCCTGAACGATGCCACGCGCGGCGTGATCACCACGCAAGACCTGGGCCTGATGAAGCCCACGGCCCTGTTCGTCAACACCTCGCGCGCGGAGCTGGTGCAGCCCAACGCCCTGCTGTCAGCGCTCAACCGGGGTCGCCCGGGCATGGCCGCGGTCGATGTCTACGAGTCCGAGCCCATCTTGCAGGGCACGGCCTTGCTCCGGCTCGAGAACTGCATCTGCACGCCGCACATCGGCTATGTCGAAAAAGACAATTACGAGGCCTTGTTCAGCCTGGCCTTTGACAATGTGGTGAGCTTTATCCAGGGCCGCCCCACCAACATCGTCAACCCCGGCGCGCTGCAGGTTCGCCGCTGACCCCCTGTTTGATTTCTGACCTTTTGACCGATCATGACTCCTGAGTTTTCTGACATTGCCGTTATCGGCGCCGGCGCCATGGGGCGTGGCATTGCCCAGATCGCGGCGCAGGCCGGCGCCACCGTGTGGCTCTACGACACCCAGCCGGCGGCCATCGAGGCCGCGCGCAAAGCGGTGTGCGAGCAATGGGACAAGCTGGCCGAGAAGGGCCGCATCACCGCCGAGGCCGCCAGCGGCCACAAGGCGCGCCTGCGCGCCGCCGCCAGCCTGGCCGATCTGGCCCCGTGTGGCCTGGTGGTCGAGGCCATCGTCGAGAAGATCGAGGTCAAGAAGAGCGTCTTCACCGAGCTCGAGGGCATCGTGGCCGACGACGCCATCCTGGCCACCAACACCTCGTCGCTGTCGGTGACGGCCATTGGTGCGGCGCTCAAGCGGCCCCAGCGCTTTGCGGGCTACCACTTCTTCAACCCAGTGCCGCTGATGAAGGTGGTGGAGGTGATTGCCGGCCTGAAGACCGACGCGGCGGTGTGCCAGCGCCTGTCGGCCTTTGCGCGCCAGATGGGCCACACCCCGGTGCAGGCCCAGGACACCCCCGGCTTCATCGTCAACCACGCCGGCCGCGGCTACAGCACCGAGGCCTTGCGCATCGTCAGCGAAGGCATCACCGACTTTGTGACGGTGGACCGCATCCTGCGCGACCAGATGGGCTTTCGCCTGGGCCCCTTCGAGTTGTTTGACCTGACCGCGCTCGACGTCTCGCACCATGTGATCGAGGCCATCTACCACCAGTACTACGAAGAGCCGCGCTACCGCCCCAATGTGATCACCGCGCAGCGCCTGGCCGGCGGTGTCGTGGGCCGCAAGGTGGGCGAAGGCTTCTACCAATACCCCAACGGCCAGCAGCAGGTGCCGCCCGAGCCCCCGGTGCCGGTGGTCGAGGCCTTCCCGCCGGTCTGGGTGTCGCCCCGCGCGGCCCGCCGCAGCGAGCTGCTGCAACTGCTCAAGGACCTGGGCGCGCAGATCGAAACGGGCGCATCGCCCTCGCCGCACGCCCTGACCATCGTGGCCCCGCTGGGCTTTGATGTGACCACGGTGGCGGTGGTGGATCGGCACGACCCGGCGCGCACCATCGGCATCGACATGCTGGTGCCCGACGCGGCCACGCGCCGCCGGGTGCTGGCCACCAATCCCGCCACCCGTGCCGACATGCGCGATGCCGCGCACGCGCTGTTTGCGCGCGACGGCAAGCCGGTGTCGGTGATCCGCGACAGCGGCGGCTTTGTCACGCAGCGCGTGGTGGCCACCATCGTCAACATTGCCAGCGACATCTGCCAGCAGCGCATCTGCTCGCCGCAGGACCTGGAGACCGCCGTGACCCTGGGCCTGGCCTATCCGCAAGGGCCGCTGGCCATGGGCAACAGCCTGGGCCCTGACAACATCCTCGAAGTGCTGTTCAATCTGCAGACCGTCTATGGCGACATGCGCTACCGCCCCAGCCCCTGGCTGCGTCGACGCGGCGCCATTGGCCTGTCGCTGCTGCACACCGAAGACTGATTCGTTCCCGACTGCCCGGAGGCCACCATGAGCGCACAAATCCTGAGCCACCGCCACCACCAGACCCTGGTGCTGACCATCAGCAACCCGGAGCATCGCAACGCCCTTGGGCCCGAGCTCTACAGCGCCGGCGTCGAGGCGCTCAACTCGGCCGAGCGCAACGCCGATGTGCGCAGCGTCATCATCACCGGCGAGGGCTCGGTCTTCAGCGCCGGCGGCAACCTCTCGCGCCTGCTGGGCAACCGCCAAAAGCCGCCCGAGGTGCAGGCGCAAAGCATCGAAGGCCTGCACAGCTGGATCGAGGCCATCCGCAGCTTTCCCAAACCCGTGCTGGCCGCGGTGGAGGGCCCGGCCGCCGGCGCCGGCTTCTCGCTGGCCCTGGCCTGCGACATGATCGTGGCCGCGCGCAACAGCGTGTTCGTGATGGCCTACACCGGCGTGGCGCTCTCGCCCGATGGCGGCGGCAGCTGGAGCCTCTCGCGCCTGATCCCGCGCCAGCTGGCCACCGAGCTGCTGATGCTGGGCGAGCGCATCAGCGCCGACCGCCTGGCGCAGCTGGGCATCGTCAACCACCTCACCGAGCCCGGCGGGGCCTTGCTGGCGGCGCAGGACCTGGCCGATCGCATCAACGCCCGCGCGCCCAATGCCATGGCCAGCGTCAAGGAACTGCTGGCCCAGGCCGATGGCAACAGCCTGTCGACGCACCTGGCCCAGGAGCGCGACCACTTTGTGCGCAACCTGCACCATCCCAACGCGGGCATCGGCATCCAGGCCTTCCTGGACAAGCAGACCCCGCGTTACCCCTGAGGCCGCCGGTCCCGAACGCGACAAGACACGGCCCCTTCAGTCACCGATAAGACAGACCATGGATGAGCCCATTCTGACAATGGAGGAACGCGAGGCGATCAACAACGGTCGCTGGTTCTCGTCCCTCTCCCCTTCCCTTCGTCACGACATCCTGCGATGCACCTACGTCAAGCGCTACAAGGACGGCGACATGATTGCCGCGCGCGGCGATCCGCCCGATGTGTGGATCGCCTGCGCCAAGGGCGCGGTGCGGGTGAGCTCGACCTCGGTGTCGGGCAAGCAGATCACGCTGACCTATGTCGAGCCGGGCATCTGGTTTGGCGATGTGTCGATCTTCGACGGGGACCGGCGCACGCACGACTGCTACGCGCACGGCGACACCACCATCCTGAACGTGGCGCGGGCGGATTTCAAAAAAATCCTGAGCCAGCATGTGGAGTTTTACGAGGCCATGCTGCGCCTGAACGCGCGCCGCATCCGCCAGCTCTACGGGCTGGTGGAAGACCTCAACACCCTGCCCCTGCGATCGCGCCTGGCCAAGCAGCTCAACCACTTGGTGCGCAGCTACGGTGTGCCCAGCCTGTCGGATGCGGGCGCAATCCGCATCGGCCTGCAATTGGCGCAGGAAGAATTGGCGCAGCTGCTGGGCGCCTCGCGCCAGCGGGTCAACCAGGAGCTCAAGCAGATGGAGCGCGAGGGCGTGATCCGGATCGAACCGGGCGGCCTGGTGGTGCTCGATCGCGAGGGCCTGCTGCGCATCGTCAACACCGAAACCTGAGGCCCTGGCAGCGCAATGCGGCCAGTGCCCTTCCCCAGAAAGCACGCCCATGAGCGCTGACACCTCCCCCGATACCCAGCCCCTGGCGGCTGCGCATGCCATTGACACCGACGCCCTCTCTGGGTGGCTGGGTGCCCACCTGCCTGGATTTGCCGGGCCCCTGGAGGTGCGCAAGTTCAAGGGCGGCCAGTCCAACCCCACCTACCAGCTCATCACCCCCAGCCGCGCCTATGTGATGCGCGCCAAGCCGGGGCCGGTGGCCAAGCTGCTGCCCTCGGCCCACGCCATCGAGCGCGAATTCACCGTGATGAAGGCCCTGGCCGGCACCGATGTGCCGGTCGCGCACATGCATGCGCTGTGCGAGGACGAGTCGGTCATTGGCCGCGCCTTTTATGTGATGGACTATGTGCCCGGCCGTGTGCTGTGGGACCAGTCCCTGCCCGGCATGACGCCCGCCGAGCGCGCCGGCATTTACGACGAGATGAACCGCGTCATCGCCGCCCTGCACAAGGTTGACGTGGCCGCGCAAGGCCTCTCGAGCTACGGCAAGCCTGGCAACTACATCGAGCGCCAGATCGGTCGCTGGAGCAAGCAGTACGCCGCCTCCATCACCACCCCCATCGAGGAGATGGACCGCCTGATCGAGTGGTTGCCGCAGCACATTCCCGACAGCGCACGCGACGAGCGCCTGGTGAGCGTCGTGCACGGCGACTACCGCATGGACAACCTGATGTTTGACGCGCAATCACCGCGCGTGCTGGCAGTGCTGGACTGGGAGCTCTCGACCCTGGGGCACCCACTGGCCGATTTCAGCTACCACTGCATGTCCTGGCACATCCCGCCCGGCACCTTCCGCGGCATTGGCGGCCTGGACCTGGCCGCGCTGGGCATCCCCTCCGAGGCCGACTACATCCGCCGCTACTGCGAGCGCACCGGCTTTGCCAGCCCCGAGTCGCTGGGCCGCGACTGGAACTTCTACCTGGCCTACAACATGTTCCGCCTGGCCGCCATCCTGCAAGGCATTGCCAAGCGGGTCGAGGCCGGCACCGCATCGAGCGAGCAGGCGCGCCAGTCGGGCGCCGGCGCCCGTCCCATGGCGCAACTGGGCTGGCAGTTTGCCCAGCGCCAGCTGCGCTGATCCTCCCGATTCCCGTTTCCCCAACCCAAGGACTCCATCATGGAATTCGACTACAGCCCCAAAGTCAAGGACATGCAGGCCCGCTTGCTGGCCTTCATGGACCAGCACATCTACCCCAACGAGAACCGTTTCTTTGCGGAGATCGAGGCCAACCGTGCCGCGGGCAACGCCTGGGTGCCCACGCGCATCGTCGAAGAGCTCAAGCCGCTGGCGCGTGAACAAGGCCTGTGGAACCTGTTCCTGCCGCGCTCGCCGCGCGCCCCGCAAGGCCTGTCGAACCTCGAATACGCCCCGCTGTGCGAAATCATGGGCCGCGTGCCCTTTGCGGCCGAGGTCTTCAACTGCTCCGCGCCCGACACGGGCAATATGGAAACCCTGGAGCGCTATGCCTCCGAGGCCATCAAGGACCAGTGGCTCGAGCCCCTGCTGGCGGGCAAGATCCGCTCGGCCTTTTTGATGACCGAGCCGGCGGTGGCCTCGTCGGACGCCACCAACATCCAGTGCGAGATCCGCCGCGAAGGCGACGAGTACGTGATCAATGGCCGCAAGTGGTGGTCGTCTGGCGCGGGCGACCCACGCTGCGCCATCTTCATCGTGATGGGCAAGACCGACCCCGAGGCGCCGCGCCACTCGCAGCAGTCGATGGTGGTGGTGCCCGCCAACACCCCGGGCATCAAGGTGCTGCGCGCCCTCACGGTGTTCGGCTACGACGACGCGCCGCACGGCCACATGGAGGTGCTGCTCGAGAACGTGCGCGTGCCGGTCAGCAACATCTTGCTGGGCGAAGGCCGTGGCTTTGAGATCGCGCAAGGCCGCCTGGGCCCGGGCCGCATCCACCACTGCATGCGCACCATCGGCATGGCCGAGCGCGCGCTGGAGCTGATGTGCAAGCGCCTGGACAGCCGCGTGGCCTTTGGCAAGAAAATCTCGGCGCACAGCGTCTGGCACGAGCGCATTGCCGAGTCGCGCATCATGATCGAGCAGGCCCGCCTGCTCACGCTCAAGGCCGCCTACATGATGGACACCGTGGGCAACAAGGTGGCCAAGGCCGAGATCGCCATGATCAAGGTGGTGGCGCCCAATATGGCCCTGCAGATCATCGACTGGGCCATCCAGTCGCACGGCGGTGCCGGCCTGTCGCAAGACACCCCGCTGGCCTATGCCTATGTGCACCAGCGCACGCTGCGCTTTGCCGACGGCCCCGACGAAGTCCACCGCGCCGCCATTGCCAAGCTGGAACTGGCCAAGCAGCTGTTCCTCAAGGGCGAGGTCGAAATGCCCGTCACGCGCGGCAGCTGATCGCAGCGCCTGCAGCGGCCCACCCTGGGCCCCGCATCGCCCGGCCCACATGGCCGGGCGTTTTTTTGTGCGCCGGGGCCCTGTGGGGGGGCGGGCAGCGGGTAGAATCAATCTCGTCGGAGCGTAGCGCAGCCTGGTAGCGCATCTGCTTTGGGAGCAGAGGGTCGCGAGTTCGAATCCCGCCGCTCCGACCATTCCCCATCACCCACAAGCCGCCGCCCCCGGGCCAGGCGGCTTTTTGGTGGCCTCAGGCGCTGAACACCTGGCTTGCGGTGGTCCAGCTGTATTGACCTGGAGAATTCCTGTGCAGAAACCACCAGGTCAATACAGGAATACGCAGCCACTTATTTGATGTCGCTTTTAAATGCAGGCTTGAAGTCATTGACTTCGTGCGCCTGCAGTCCAACCTCTGCTGAGCTTGCCACATCTTTCCATCGCTTGACCGCTGAGGCCACCTCTTCAAGGATGGATTGCGCTTGGGGCTGCGACAACTCGAAGCGGGCGGCTTGACCTAGCAGTTGCTGGATCGAAGTGATCGGCCCACTGTCTTCGCTGAGCCAAGTCTGGGATTCCGGCTCCTTGTCGGGAAAAGGGTTCAAATCAAAAGCAGGCGCCAGTCGCCACTGGTTGTTTCCGCTGTACAGGAACCCGATGTTCTGCAAGTGGTCGTCCACGTTCGTGATCAGGTGGTTGAACACCAACCGTCGCCACAACTGCCTGGCGTCATCCCTGAAATTCTCGCACTTGGAGCGCATCACATCGATGATTTCCGTGTACGAATGCTCGTCGTTGCGCTTGGCTTGTAGCAGCGTCGCGCCTGAGATGTAGGGGATGCGATGCTGTTCGGATGTGCGGTCAAAGCGACGAATCATGGCAACCGGCTGGTCCTGAACCATCACGATCCGTGCTTGCGCACTGTCAATGCCTGCCAGCTGGGCCAGTCGCAGTGCCAACACTTCGCCGCGCGTGACAGAGCGCTCATCGTTCACGCTGGGAAACTTGCCCAGCGACAAAGCGCCATCTGAATCCAGGATGGTGCATTTGGGGCGCATGCCTCCCAGGGATGTTCCTTTGCCCTGAAGGTAGGCCAAGTCTTCGGCCGTTTCTTTGCTCATTTCCACTGCGCGGGATGCCAGGAGGATTTTTTCCAGCTCCAAAAATGCAGGCGTTGATCGCGCACCATCGGCCACGTTGCGCAGGTAGTGTCCGTTCTCATCTCGCAGCCGCAGCGCGCCCACTCGGCTGAAATCATCCACGCAAGCGAGGTAGTCCGCTTCGGTCAGTGGCCCGAGCGACGCATCTTTGGCGCGTGCCTTGGCATGTGCGCGCGCGATCACCCGACGGCCCCACGCATCTGGCTCGGTATCCGCCAAGGCTAAAAAGAAGCAGGTGTCGTTCTTGGTCGGAGGCTTGCGCAGTTGGTAGCCGCTTTGACGATTGAGGTCGGGAGAGACGTCGAAGAACTGGGCATCTGCCAGCCAATCGTCGCTGTAGGCGAATTGAGAGAACTCCCGTTGGCCGTCCTTGACGAAGATGAGCCGTCCCAGCGGCTTTTCCGCCTTGCCAAGAAAGACGTCCATCTGGGTGCGCTGGCTCGCCTGTTTGAAAGCAGGTTTTGTGGCCATCAAAACGCTCCGGACTCCGGTGATTTTCGGGACTTGCGAACGCGCTGAGGCAACTTCTCATCCATCAAGGTCAGGCCAATGATGTCTTGGGGGGTGTCTAGCAGTTGATCGAGTTTGTCGAGCTCGCCAAACACCTGCAATGCCCGGGCGAAATGAACCAGTGCGGTGCCAGGGTGGCCAGCTTCCATTCGCCGCACGGTGTGGGCAGATGCGCCAATGCGTTCTGCCAGATCTTCCTGTGTCAGGTGCCTGCGCCGACGCGCAAGCGAAATCGCCTGGCCCAGACGGGTCAGGCTGCGCGTGACAGGCAGCGGGGCAGGAGACAAGGACTTCATTTAAGGCGCATTTTATGGTGTTCTAAGAAGTTTAGCAACGCATATATGCGTTTTTATTTTTCCATGGCCATGAACTTTACGCTGCGATTGGCAGGTGGCCGATCCAACGCGTCCGGTTCATCGGACACCGGGTCGGGATGAAGGAACTGGAGATATCGCCAAAGTTCCTTGATCAGTTCCTAATCAGTTCCCCATTGATTTTCTGAAATAGCAGCGTTGTCCCCCAACTCTTCGAAAGGCGTGACCATGCTGCTAGCAACACCAGCGCCCTTAGCACCGAATCGTCTCGGTGCCGTGATCCCCGAAATAGCCCCATGAACCACCTTCAACTGCAACAGGCGGCGCTGCCCGACCTCTCCGAGAGCCAGATCAGCCGTCTGCCCAAAGACCAGCTGGCCCATTTCAGCAACGCGGTGCAGCAGCTCAATGACTGGACGCTGCAGATTGAGGGTCTTGCCAATGTCGCCCTTGTTGTTCACAAAGATGATGGACGCTTGCGCGGCCAGACTGGAGAAGGCGGCATTGGCCATCATGGCACTGGTTCCAGTCAGCTGAACCCCAAAGAGGCTGCTGACCCCGCTCGCCCCTAGCCCTTACCGGCAGCCCGCTGCGTGAG
>JBEBDJ010000030.1:0-4639 GCA_041157045.1 Pseudomonadota bacterium | reverse complement strand
ACTACTGGGCGCCTGCGCACGAGCGCAGTCTGCGCTGGAACGACCCGGCGGTGGGCATTGCCTGGCCGTGGCCGGTCGATACCATGCCGCAGTTGGCGGCCAAGGACGCTGCGGCCCCCTTGCTGGCCGACGCCGAGGTGTTTGCCAGCACCCCGCGCTGAGGCAGGGCATCGCCCGCCCAGGCCCCTGGGCGCAGCTTAGCGACGACGGGCCAGCAGACCGCTGGCCAAGGCCGTGCCCAGCAGGATCACGGCGCCGCTGGCCAACATGCTGGGCAGGATCACCTCGTCCAGCAACACCGTGCCGTAGAGCAGCGCAAACACCGGGATCAGGTAGGTCACCGTGAGGGTGCGCACCGGGCCGGCGCGCTCGATCAGGCGGAAATACAGGATGTAGGCCACGCCGGTGCACAGCACCCCCACCGCGACCACGGCGGCCCAGGCCATGGGGCCGGGCATGACGGGCGGCAGGCTCAGCAAGGCGGGCACGAGCAGGCCCAGCGCGGCGCCGACCTGGCTGCCGGTGGCGCTGACCAGCGGCGGCACCGCCACCAGATAGCGACGGGTCAGGCTGGCGGCCACGGCATACGACAAGGTGGCGCCCAGGCAGGCCAGCACCGGCCACAAGCTGGCCTGTCCGCCGTCGCTGCCGGGCCGCGAGAGCGTCAGGCCCACGACGCCCGCAAAGCCGATGGCCAAGCCCAAGAGGCGCTGCAGGCCTGGGCGCTCCCCGAGCCAGGCCCAGGCCACCAGGGCGCCGAACATCGGCACGGTCGCGTTCAGAATGGCGGCCAGGCCGGTGCTGATGTGCAGCACCGCAAAGCCATACAGGGCAAAGGGCAGGGCCGAGTTGAGCAGCCCGATCAGCAAGGCCGCACGCCAGTGCGCGCGCATGGCGCCGCCGTGCCCCTGCCAGACCATGATCGGCCACAACAGCAAGGCGGCCACGGCCACCCGGACCTCGGCCATGGCCAGGGCGCCAAAGGCCTGACCTGCCACGCGCATGAACAGAAACGAGGCGCCCCAAAGGGCTGCCAGCAGCAGAAAGTCGGGCCACCAGCGGGCGGTGGGAGCGGAGGCTTGCATGCGCGGTGGGGGAGGGACTTGAAGGCCCCGGTTGGGGCCCATGTTGATCAAGGCACCGACTGTACACCTTCATCGCGGCTGGGTCGCGGCTGCTTCTACAATTGGATGGTGCCCCGCGCTGACGGGCCCTATCCATTTATTCTTTACGACGATGACCTTCCCCAATAGCATTTTCAAGGCCTATGACATCCGTGGGACCGTGCCCCGCACGCTCGATGGTCAAACCGCGCTGGCCCTGGGCCGCGCCTTTGGCACCCTGGCCTGGGCGCGCGGTGAGCGCGAGGTGGCGGTGGGGCGCGACGGTCGCCTGAGCGGGCCCATGCTGGCCGAGGCCCTGATGCAGGGCCTGCAAGAGGCAGGCATGTCGGTGATCGATATTGGCGCGGGCACCACGCCGCAGCTGTACTACGCGGCCAGCACCGTCTGCCGCAGCGGCATCCAGGTCACGGGCAGCCACAACCCGCGCGACGACAACGGCTTCAAGATGGTGCTGGCCGGCGCCGCCATCTACGGCGACGACATCCAGCACCTGCGCCAGACCATGCAGGCCGGCAGCTGGACCTTGCGCGAGGGCGGTCAGCGGCGCCCGCACAGTGTGCAGGCGGACTACCAGGCGCGCATCGTGCAGGACATCCGCCTGTCACGCCCCATGAAGATCGTGGTGGACTGCGGCAACGGCATCGCCGGGGCCTCGGCGCCAGCGATTTTCCGGGCCATTGGCTGCGAGGTGCAGACCCTGTTCGAGACCGTGGACGGCGAGTTCCCCAACCACCACCCCGACCCGAGCAAGCCCGAAAACCTGCGCGACCTGATCGCGGCCCTGGCCGCTGGCGATGCCGAGCTGGGCCTGGCCTTTGACGGCGACGGCGATCGCCTGGGCATCGTCACCCGCGACGGCCACACCATCTACCCCGACCGCCAGATGCAGCTGTTTGCGCAGGACGTGCTCACGCGCGTGCCCGGCGGCACCATTGTCTACGACGTCAAATGCTCGCAGCGCCTGGGCCCGGCCATCGAGGCCGCGGGCGGCCAGCCGCTGATGGACCGCACCGGCCACTCCCTGATCAAGGCGCGCATGCGCCAGATCGAGGCCGACGGCGGGCAGGCCCCGCTGGGCGGCGAGATGAGCGGCCATATTTTTTTCCGTGAGCGCTGGTATGGCTTTGACGATGGCACCTATGCGGGTTGTCGCCTGCTGGAAATCCTCAGCCGCGCAAGCGACGCCAACGCGGTCCTGCATGCCCTGCCCGACAGCTTCAGCACGCCCGAGCTGAACGTGAGCTGCGAAGAGGGGCAGGCGCACCAGCTCAGCGCGCAGCTGCAGGCCCTGGCCCCGCAGCGCTTTGCGGCGCCGGCGCGCCTGCACACGCTCGACGGCTTGCGCGTGGACTGGCCCGACGGTTTTGGCCTGATCCGCGCCTCCAACACCACCCCGGTGCTGGTGCTGCGCTTTGAGGGCCACACCCCCGAGGCGCTGGCACGCATTCAGCACGACATGCTGGCCTTGCTGCGCGAGGTCATGCCCCACGCCCAACTGGGCGCGGCAGCGCACTAAGGTGGCTGTGCGGCGCTGGACCGAACGCTGGAGCCTGCGCCTGTATGGTGCGCTCACCCGTGCGCTTGCGGCCTGGCTGCCGCGTCGGCTGGCGCGGCGTGCGCGCCAGGAGCCGCTGTATGCGCAGGACATGGCCCAGCGCTGGGGCGACTACCGGGGCGTGACGGCCCAGCCCGGCGCCTTGTGGGTGCATGCGGTGTCGCTGGGCGAGACGCGGGCCCTGGCCCTGTGGCTGCCCGCCTTGCGCCAGGCGTGGCCGGGCGTGCGCCTGTTGCTGACCCACACCACCGCCACGGGGCGTGAGGCCGGCCGCGCCCTCTTGCAGGACGGCGATCAGCAGGTCTGGCTGCCCTGGGACAGCCCTGCCGCCACGCGCGCCTTTGTGGCGCACTTCCAGCCGATCATGGGGGTGCTGATGGAGACCGAGGTCTGGCCCCAGCTGGTGCAGGCCTGTCGCCAGGCCCAGGTGCCGCTGCTGCTGGCCAACGCCCGCCTGAATCCGCGCAGCCTGGCGCGTGCGCAGCGCCTGGCCTGGCTCTCGCGCCCAGCCTACGCAGGGCTGGCGCAGGTGCTGGCCCAGACCGAGGCCGATGCCCAGCGTTTGCGCGCCTTGGGCGCCGCCCCGGTGGACGTGGTGGGCAACCTCAAGTACGAGGTGCAGGTGCCGGCGGCCGCGCGTGCCCTGGCCACGGCCTGGCCCCTGGCCACCAGCCGCCGCCCCGTTTGGCTGCTGGCCAGCAGCCGCGACGGCGAGGAAGCGATGTGGCTGCAGGCCTGGCAGGCCGCCTGCGCCGCGCAGCCCGGACTGGCGCAGCAGGTGCTGTGGCTCGTGGTGCCGCGCCATCCGCAGCGCTTTGACGAGGTTGCGGCCTTGCTGCAATCGGCGGGTTTGCGGGTGGGACGGCGCTCGGCGTGGACCGCCGAGGCGGGCCAGGACGTGTCGGGCCTGGATGTGGTGCTGGGCGACAGCCTGGGCGAGATGGCCGCTTATGCGCTGGCCAGCGAGCTGGCCTTGCTGGGTGGCAGCTTTGCCCCGCTGGGGGGCCAGAACCTGATCGAGGCCCTGGCGTGTGCGTGTCCGGTGATCATGGGTCCGCACACCTTCAATTTTGCGCAGGCCAGCGAGGACGCACTGGCCGCTGGATTGGCCGCACGGGTGCCGGACATGGCCACGGCCATCGCACAAGCGCAGCAGTGGCAGGCCGATGAAAGTGGTTTGACCGCGCGCCAGCAGCAGGCAGCGCCCTGGGTGGCCAGCCACGCAGGTGCCGCCGATCGGACCGTGGCCGCAGTGCTGGCCTGGCGCGGGCGGCTTAGCGCTTGAGCAGGCCGTCGAGGGCTTGCAGATCGGTCAGCTGCAGCACGCCGGCCGCTTGACGCAGGCGCAACTGGCCCACCAGCACGTCGTAGCGGGCCTTGGCCAGATCGCGCTTGGTCTGGAACAACTGGCTCTGGCTGTTGAGCACATCAATGTTGATGCGCACCCCGACTTGGTAGCCCAGCTTGTTGGCGTCCAGCGCGCTTTGGCTGGAGCGCTCGGCAGCTTCCAGCGCCTTGATCTGGCCCAGGCCCGACTGCACGCCAAAGAAGGCGGTGCGGGTGGCTTGTGAGACCGTGCGCTGCGCGGCTTCCTGATCCTGGCTGGCCTTGTCCTGCAAGGCCAGGGTTTCCTGGATGCGGTTCTCGTTGGCACCACCGGTGTAGAGCGGCAAGTTCAGGCTCACGCCCACCGTGGCCACATTGGTGGAAAAGTTGGTGGACAGGCGGTTGCCGTAACGGGTCATGGCGTAGCTGGCGGAGGCGTCCACCGTGGGACGCAGGGCCGCATTGGCCGCTTGCTGATCCAGCCGGGCCAGGGCCAGGTTGTGCTGCGACACACGGATGCTGGGGTGCGATTGCAGCCCTTGCTGCACCCAGGTGTCCACGCTGTTGGCGCCTGCGATTTGCACCGTGGCCTCAGGGGCCAGCGGCAGCGGCTTGGCGTTTTGCACCCCGGTGA